>NZ_VCIW01000022.1 GCF_005765165.1 Paenibacillus antri
CCGTAGATGTCCGACAGCTTGCCGAAGATCGGCGTGGCGATGACGGTCGCGATCATGTAAGCGGAGAACACCCAGACGTAATACTCGTACCCGCCGAGCTCCGTCATGATCGTCGGCATCGCCGTGGAGACGATCGTCTGATCCAACGCGCCGACGAAGATGCCGAGCAACAGCCCCGCGACGACCCAATTGAGTTTCGTTTGCTTATGATTCATGGTACACCTCTAGTCGTTATTGTTCCTTCCGGGCTTCCCCGACTTCCGCGGACTTGTGCCGCCGAAGCGACTCGCTGTATTCCGCCCGGCCGATCCGGCAGCCGGGCCCGAGCTCGATCCGCTTGCCCCGGACGACGTCCGCCCGCGTATGCTCGAGGTAGACGTCGTCTCCCTCGATCGTCTGCGCGACGAGCTCCGGCGCGTCGCTCCCCGTAAACCAGGTCTTCAGCGCGCGGAAGCCGCGCCGCCGCACGCTGATGACGCCGCCGCCGATGTCTTGCGCTCGGCTAGGACCGTACAGGCGAATATCCGCCTGCCCCGCGTTCAAGAGACCTCCGATGTCGAAGGCGCCTCTCGCGTTCAGTCGGTCGGTCTCGAGATCGCCTTCCGTCGACACTTCTCCCCGGACGACCATCGTCCGGGCGCGAATGCCGCCGCTCGCTTCGATCCTTCCGGTCAACCGGAGATCGTCTGCCGTCAGCGCGCCTACCAACACCGCCTCGCCGAGCAGCCGAAGCCGCTTCGCGGACAATCCGCCCTCGACGCTGCACGTACCGGTACAGGCGAATCGCTCGCACCGCATCTCCCCTTGGATGATCGCTTCGCCCGTAATGCGGACGGAGCCGAAGTCTCCGCCCGAAGCGGTACCCACTCCCGTAATTTTGACGTTTCCTCTCTCCGTTGCCGTCATCCGCGTTCCTCCTTCGCCGCCCGTCACGGCCGCTGCGTCTTCGCGCCGACCGTTGCGTCCGGATGGACGAACAGCTCGGTCCGGTATTCGACTTCGCCGATCCGGCAGCCCGGCCCGATCGAAACGCGGTCGCCGCGTACGATGTCCGCCGTCGTCTCGCATAAGTCGATGTCGTTCCCTTCGATCGTTCGCGCCTGCAGCTGCGGCTCGAACAACGGGATGATCCATGCCAGAAGCCGGCTCCAGTCGCTCCGACTCGATCGCTTCACGACGATGCGGTCGCAGCCGATGTCCGCGGCGCGGCACCTGCCTTGCAGCCGAATATCGACGACGCCCGCGTTCAGCAGTCCATCGACCGTGAACCCGCCGTCCGCGTCGAACGATTCCGCCTCGACGTCCCCGCGCACGGACGCGTATCCGCTCAACGCGACGCTCTCGCCGCGAAGCCGCCCTTGCAGCGTCGCTTGCCCTTCGATCCCGACGCGAGCCGCGTCGATGCCGCCCGCGCCGGTCAGCTTCCCGCTCACGTCGAAGCTCTCTTCGCAGCGAATGTCGCCGTTCACCGTGCCCATTCCGTTCAGCGCGAACGACTGGCACGTCACCGCTCCCTTCACCGTCCCCGTCCCTTCGATGGACACATGGCGGTAGCTGCCGCCCGAGGCCGTTCCCATCCCGACGATCTTCAGGTCCCCCGTCATCGCGCCTTTCCTCCCATCAGCTTCAGATGCAATTCTTCGATGCATGCCGCCACGCCGAGCCGCGCGGCCAGCTTCGCGCCGGGCTCCGCGCTCAGCGCGGCGTCCGCCGGCGCCAAGACGACGAGAGGAACGCCCATCTTCCGGAACAGAACGAGATCGCATCTTCCGTCTTCGTACGACGAGAGATGCGCGCGCAGCGTCTCCAACGCGACACCGCCTTCGTCCAGGCTGGCCTCGCCCGTTCGCATCAGCTTATCGACGACGAACAATCGCAGCAGCCGGTCGAAATCGAACGCCGGCTCCGCCGACTCTTCCGCGAAACGGTCCAACACGAAAGATGAAACAATGTTTCGTTCCATGACCTCTTCTTTCGTCACCGATACGTCCGAGAGCCGCGGCGTCAGCTGCCCCGCCAGCTCGTCGAGCGCGAAGTCGTCCTTCATATGGACGATCTTCTCGATTCTAGGCAGGATCAGCTTTCTCGGGAAAAACGTCTCCTGACCCGTAAACGTCGACTTTCGAATGAACCATTCCTCGGGAATGAGGTTTTTCCGCTTCCATCGATACAATTGACCGTATGAGATACCCGTCTCTTCGAGCAGCTCCTTCTTCGATATCAATTCCGTTTCGTCCACGACGACCACCTCTTGATGAGGATTGTAACATAACACTGTTACGTTGTAAATGAGTTTGATGCCTTCTTCGTTCCGCTTCCCGCAAGAAAAACCCCGATGCTCTCCATAGGTAGAGAACACCGGGGTTGCCTAGTCGACGCCTGTTCCTTTCCGCTTACTCCTGATTCCGAAGCGCTTCCGCGTCGCGAAGCAGCGCATCCGCCGCCTCGGGATCAATCTGTTTCCCGCTAAGCGCCTGCGCTTCCATGATGAGCGCTTGCCAACTGCCCGCATGCGCTTTCGCCCGCAAGCTTTCGGCGATTCCGGCGTTTTCGATCCGGCCGCCGGCCAGGAACCTGTCGATCAGCTCCAGCAACGACTCGAGGCTTGCCGCCGTGTAGAAGACGACTTGCTCTTGCTTCGTATTGCCCGCGATGTCGCTCGCGGTCACGGTTACCGTATGCGCCCCGAGCGGGAGCGCGTACAGCGGAACGACATCGCCGGTCTGAATCGGCGCTCCGTTCAAGCTCGCGGAGACGGATGCCGGCTCTACGCCCGATACGGAATCCGAGACGGCGACTGCGACCGTAATCTCGCCCGACGTTTCATACACCGCTTCCGGCGCGATGTTGAAGGCTATGTTCGGAGCGGCGGCATCCACCCGGAGGTCCAGACGCTTCGCCGCTTCCCGATTGCCCTTCGCGTCGACGGACCGGTAAAGCATCGTATAGAGCCCGTCTTGCTCGAACGATACCGGAGCGGTATACGCGCTCCATGTCGACCCGGAATCCATGCTGTACACCGTTTCCGTCACGCCGGATCGCTCGTCGGAGGCTTGCAGCGTCACCGTCGCCGGACCCCGATACCATCCGTTCGCCCCGTCGGGCTCGGCGGGATCGACGGCGGCCGACGTGACCGGCGGCTCGCCGTCCAAGCCGGGCGGCGTGTATTTCCACAATTCCGAACTGTCCGAGAAGTAGAAGCTTCCGAATGCGTCGCGATTCAAATAATTGCCCTTGCTCCCGTCCAACAAGACATACTCGTTCGTCTCCGGCTTCACCATGAAGAACTGGCCGCGCGACGTGCCGTAGAGGTTCCCGTCCTCGCCCGGATGCAGGAACGCCCATGCCCAAGTGGTCGACGAGCCGTATCTGCGCAGCTTCGCGGCCCGATAATCGAACCGGTTCGTCTCCGGATTAAATTTGAATAGATAATCTTCCGCGACCCCCCAGACGTTCCCGTCCGGTCCGACCGTCAGCCCCGTCACGCCCTTCCGGCCCGTCGCGGGGATCGTCTCGTACACCTTCCGTTTCGTTGCCGGATCGAATACGAACAGCTTCGCGTTCGTCTCCGTCGGACCGCTCGTGCCGAGCCCCCCGTACACGGTCGTACCCGCATAGAGGAGTCCGTCCTTGAAGGTCAAAGAGATAATGCTTTGGTTCGGCACGATATTTTCGTATACGTTCAACTCGCCCGTAGCGAAGTCGTACGTCGCAAGCGCCCCCTGCAGCGACGTCGTATTCGGAACGGTGCCGACCGCCAGTCGGTCGGTCGCCGGATCGTACGCCATCGCGAACGGACGGTCCTGTCCGTGCCCCCGCAAGTTGAACAGCTCCCGCGGATTCGTCTTGGAAAACGGCAATGCCGGATCGTACTCCAGAATCCGCGCGCCCGCGTAAGCGCCGAGAATCAACTTATCGCCCCGCACAACCGACGATTCGATCTGCCCGAGCGGATTCGACTCCGATACTTCCCCGGTCGCCGGATCGTAGGAAGCGAAACCCGACATGTAGCCGGCGATGTACATTTTATTGTTAGGCCCCGCATGGATGCTTTGAATCAGGATCGGAGAACCGCCGTAGTTCGCCGGAGCGACCTCGGCATGCCCGGTCTCGAGATTGTAATAGATCACGTGGCCGTAAGAGCCCATGCCGACGAAAGTGAGTCCCGGCCAGTCCGGACTGCCGAGATCGATGAATTCGCCGTCTTGGAAATTCGTCGTGGACTCGAATTCTTTAATCAGCGTAGAGGATCGCGTCGCGGAATCGTACGCATACAGCTGTCCGCCCAGCGTAAACAACGCCCGTCCCGGTTGCCCCGGGATCGGAGCCACCTGCCCCGAATGAATGTCCATGCCGTTCGGATCGTAGTAATCGATCGTATCGTCGGGCTTCACGACAAGCAGGTCGCCGTTCGAAAATTTCACGAACAGCCGGTCCTCGTCGAAATCCATGCCGTAAGGGAACGCGTACGTATCTCCGCCCCCCGGAATTAACCCGCCGAGAATTTCCTTCCGCGTCCCGTCGGAGCTGTATTTATAAATCCGGCTCAACGTGCCGCCCGCGCCGGCGTACAGCACATCCCGTTCGGCATCGTAGGCCAGCGACCGGACATAGCGCTGCCCCTCTTCCACGACGCCGAGGTCGACGATGTCCTCCGTCGCCGGATCGAATACATAGAGCTTGCCGCTCGGGTAGGTGCCGGCGTACATTTTCCCGTTCGGTCCGGCCGCCATGGAAAATACGTGGGTTTCCGTCCCGAACCGCCCTAAATTTTCGAACCCCAGCGTCCCCGGCGTATACCGGTACAGCCTGCCGTCGTAATGCGTCCCGATGTATACGCGGCCGTCCGTGGCCGCCTTCACGCCCCAAGCCGACTCTACGCCGGGCAGCGGGTACGTGCGCAGCACGTCCCGGGTTAATGCGTCCACGACCGCGAATACCGTCGGTACGTCGTCGCGTCCCTTAAATACGGAGTAGATGACATGCTTTCCGTCCTCGAAGCCGATGTCGGAATCCGCATTGATGATGCCCTGTACGACGCCGCCGATCCGCTCGAACGTACCGATCTCCATCTCCTCGAGCGCCACGGCGTCCGCATATCCACGGCCGATCCCCGCGCCGGAGGAATAAATCAGGATCCTCGCGTAGGCCGCGGTCGTCGGGGCGGCGGCGGAAGCGCCGTGCTTCTTCCACTCCCCGCCCGTCGTCTCCAGCCACGCCGACGCTTCTCCGACCCGAACGCCGCTCGCGTTGTAGTACAGCAAGTACAGCCCCACGACGCCGCGCTCGACGTTCATCATGGCCGAGGCGGAATAGTTCGTCCCCGGCGTCACCGGAATCGGTTCGGATTCCAACCCTAGCGCCCGAACGACGTTCGAATCGTCCAACAGCAAGCTTTGCGCGCCTTCGAAACGGTGCGCCGAGGAGACCTCGTAAAACATGTCGCCGAAACCTTTGCCGTACGTCTGCTCCCAGCCGGGAACCGATCCTGCGGAAGCGGGCTCCTCGAATCCGGCGTTTCGGATCGTAAGAGACGAGGCCTCCTCCGCTCCGGCGGCAGGAACGAGTGAAGCGCTCACAACGAGTGCGGTCAATGCGCCGACCAACCTTCGAAATGGGGAACGAATCGCAATCCTCTCCTTTTCGTTATTGATTTACATCTGACTCACTTCCCATTGTATGGGCGACCCCATTGGCTGTCAATATTTAGCAAGCCTAATAATAACGCTCTACCTTCTCTCTTGATTCCTGCCTATCACTTCGGTATGCTTGTCTCCGAAATCCCTTTCAAGGACGGTGGCACGAATGAGCTCCACGCACAGCCGCAAGACGTTCCGCATTCGGCTGGAACATATGATCGGCGCCTTGCGCGGCGACATCATGACCGGAAAGCTTCAACCGGGGGAATTCCTTCCTTCCGAACGAGAGTTGGTCTCCCGATACCACCTAAGCAATAAACTCGTTCGCGTGGGGTTGGAGCAGTTGGTATCCGAAGGCTTGATCGTCAAGCTTCCGCGCGTGGGCAATCAGGTAGCGGACACGGCCCTGGATCGTAAGGCTACCGTCCGTTTCGGATATCATCGCACCTTGGAGCAAGAAGCCGACATGAACCGCTTGCTCGAACTTTTCCATGCCGCCCACCCGTCCGTCTACGTTCATCCCATTCCGTTGTCGTTTCCAAACTATCACGAAACCGTGGGGAACTATTTGGAGTCCGGCCTGCTCGATGCCGTCACCGTCAATGTGCATAATTTCGAACAAATCAAGGCGAGCGGCGGACTTTCCCTGCTTAGCGTTCAACAGCCGAATCCTTCCGCGTACCCGTCTTTGGAACGAGCGTTCACGCACGAGGAAGCGTTATATGTTCGGCCGCTGCTGTTCTCGCCGCTGATCCTTTGCTACAACCCGTTACATTTTCAGGAAAAGGGCATTCCGCTCCCCTTCCGGCCGAACGGCTGGGACGACTTAATGCGCGACGCTTCCCTTCTCTCCGTAGAAGATGAAAGATTCGGATTTTACAGCTTCCTGCTGTCGAACAATCGGTGGCCGATCTTTTTGCTGCAGAACGGCGCGAAACTCTCGAGTGACCGCGAACGCGCGGAGGAATTCGTCGACCGGGTCGTCGAAGGGATTTCGTATTGGGGAGATATTATCTACAATCACCGCGCGTTCCCGACCTATTTATCCGGAAAAGACACGGACGCGGAGGAATTGTTCGCGCAGGGCAAAGTGTCGATCATTCTGACGACCTATTTCGCGCTGAACGCGCTGCGGGAATCCGGCACCCCCTTCGACATCGCGCCCTTGCCCTCCTTCGGGGGAGGGAACGATTCGCTGCTGATGACCGTCGGCATCGCGGTGAACCGGAAATCGGAAGTCCGGCATGCGGCGCAAGCGTTGGCCGACTTCCTGAGCTCCGAGCAAGCGCAGCGGCATATTCGGGAGAGCACCCTAAGCATTCCCGCCGCGACCGAAGCCGCGGAAGCGGCGGAACCGGGACCGTCGTACCGCCCGGCGCATTACCGCCTCTTCCGCGATCTGCTGCCCCGCTCCCGGCCCTTCACCGAGATCGGCATGACGGCAGGGGAGATGGACCTTGTCCTCAAGGAGGCTCGGTTGTTCTGGTCGCGTCTTCAGACGAAGGATTCGATGCGCAAGCGGATTCATGAAATTCTTAGCAATGAGTAAGAAAAACCGTCCGGAGATATCGCCGGACGGTCCTATTTCATTCGAGCGTATGCATCCACCCGATGCGGTTACGGATGGGCGGCTCGCCAAACATCCAGTTGCCTTTGCACTTCGGCGCGGATCTCGTCCAGACCCGCCTGGTTCAGCTCCTCGTTAAATTTGGACAGCACCGCGTCCACGTCCACGCTGCCGGTCATCAGGCTCGGATAATACTTCTCCCAAACCATTCTTACGTTGTTAACCTGAACGGACAGGTCGGACAAGTCCGGCGTGAACCCGAGCAGCTTGGATTTGACGTACTCGGCGTTCGCCGCTCGATACCGATCCCATTTATCCAGCGGATCCGGATATTCTCCGCCGATCGTCTTGAGAATAAACCAATTCCCCTGCGTGTACTGAACCCCTTCATAGCCGACCGGCGCGACCGGACCGGCGCTGTTTCCGGAAGATTTCGGCAGCACTTGCCCGTTTTCGTCCAGCGTGTAGTGCACGCCTTCGATGCCGTAATTAAACAAATTGCGGATTTCCGGGTCCGTGTTGAGTAGATTCAAAAACTTTACGCTTTCCTCGGGGTGCGCCGATTTGGCGTTCACCGCCATGACCCCGCCGCGGACGGATTCCGTCGTGATCAGAGGCGGCGATACGGGATAGGCGACAACCTTGTAGCCGCGATCCTTGCTCCAGCTATTTTCCGAAAGCGGACCGCCCCCCGCGGGTTTCCAGAATACCCGTTCTCCCCGTTTGAGATTTTGGCCCTCCCGCAGGGCTGCGTCCTCATTAATGTAGCCCTTTAAATAATAGCTGCGGAGCGTATCCAGTACTTGCCTTGCTTCCTCGGTCTCGAATATGTTGACTACCGGCGCGCCGGGATCTAGTGAGCGCACCATAAGCGGCAGCGGTTTGTCCACCACATATTCGTAGCCGTACAAGGCGAAGAAGTTCTGGGAGTCCTTATCCAGCTCCATAGGCTGATAGGAGGGTTCCTTTTCCTTGATCATCTCGAGCAGCGGCTCTAGAGACTCCAAAGTATCGTACTTCGCGATGTCGATGTCGTACTTGTCGACGAGCTCCTCCGGATACATCCATTGCATCCGAACCGCGAGCTCCTTGTTCGTCGGCACGCCGTAGATGCCGCCGTCTTCCATGCGCACGCCCTGCCATAATAAGGGGTCGACCGCGTCGTACATCTCCTTGCCGACGTCGGATAGATAGTCGTCCAGCTTCAGCCAGGCTCCCTTCTGAGCGTAGCTCGAGTAATCCGTGGCGAAGGCGATGTCGAAGGGCGTGCCCGTCGAGATCAACGTATTGATCCGGTCGGCGTATTCATGCCATCCGACCTTAATGTAGGTAACGGTGACCCCGATCTTAGGGGCCATCGCTTCGTTGATTTTTTCGTTTACGAGCTTCAGGTCCGGGTCCGGATTGCCGATCGTATAGTAAATGAGATTCACGGTGTCGTTATGGCCGAGCGGATTCTCGTCCGCGCCCGATAACGAGGAACAACCGGACAGCGCCAGCGCCGAAAGCAGAGCGGTCTTTACGAACAGACAACGGATACGTCGATGTCGCATACTGCGCTATTCCCTTCTCCGCAGATCTGAAGGCGATTTGTTAAAGTAAGCCTGGAAATGCGTATAAAAGTAGTTCAGATTGGCATACCCGACGGATAAGGCGATCGTCGAAATTTTCTCGTCCGTGGTCTGAATCCGGTCTCGCGCGCGGAGCATCCGGTACACCATGAGGTACTCCGAAAATTTCATCTGCGTTTCTTTCAGAAACAGCTGCCCGAGATACGTCCCGTTCATGCGGAACCGGTTCGCCACCGTCTTGAGATTGAGATTTTGATCGTATTCCGCTTTCACCATCAGCAGAATGCGGTTAGTCAGCTTAGACAGACTGTCGTAACGCATGCCCAGTACGGGGTCTACGTTGCGGTCGTCCGGATGCGCGTCCTCCAGCGTACCGTTCAAATCTTCGACGATGATTCGCTCGACCAGCGTTTGAAGCTTGCCGCGCTCGACCGGCTTGAGCAAATAATCCTTGACCCCGCAATGAAGGGCCTCCAGGGCGTATTCGAACTCGCTGTAGCCGCTCATCATAATATAGGCAGCCGGAAGCCGAAGCTCGTTAAGCTTGCGAATCGCGGTATACCCGCGCTCCTTGCCGATGCAAACGTCGAAGATCGCCAAATCCGGCTCGAATTCCACGGCTTTCGCGATCGCGCCTTCGCAGGTTTCGCTGGTTTCTATTTGTCCGAAGCCGAGCTTCTCCCAATCCAGCGTTCGCTTGATTCCATCCAAAATTTGCGGCTCGTCATCCACGATCAGAAGCTTGTACATGCGTTACGCCTCCTTCGCTAAAGTCACCGTTATTTTGACGCCGGCCTCCTCGTTATTTTCAATCCGCATACTAAAGCTGTTCCCATAGAAAAAACGCAGCCGTGTATACACGTTGTGCAAACCGATACCTTCCGTCGCGGAGTCTTCGGTGCGGGACAGGTTACGGCGGATTTCGACCAGTCGTTCTTCCGAGATCATGGCCCCGTTGTCAACGATTTCCAGCACGTACGAATCCGCATTCTCCATCCCGTTCACGACAAGCAAATTGAACTCGTGGTCCGGATTGAAGCCGTGAACGAAGAAATTCTCCGCAAGCGGCTGGATCCAGAACTTGACGGTAGGCAGAGACAGCAGCGCCTCGTCCACGTTAATTTGAGAATAAAACCGGTCCGGATATTTAAATTCCATGATTTTCAAATATTTCTGCAGCAAAGAAAGCTCGCTGCCCAGCGGAATAATATTTTCGTTCTTTACGATTTCGCGGTACAAAGAGCCCAGTGTCGCAATCGCTTCGGCCGTATCGGCCGCGCGGCCCGACAGTGCGAAGGAACGGATAATTTCCAGCGTATTATACAGAAAGTGGGGATTGATTTGGTGTTGAAGCGCCTTCATTTCGGTTTCTTGCTGCTTCAGCTTCAGCAAATATTCCGTTTGGATATGTTTGTTCAGCTGAAGCGTCATATCGTCGAGCTCCATCGCGATCATGCCGTATTCGTTTTTCCGGTAGCGCGCCGGACTGACCGGCGTGAAATTAGCGGATTTTACGCGTTCGATCGATTGGATGATCCGTCGCAGGAAGCCTGCGTCCTCGCGCAGATTGTAGGCGATCTGCAGGAGTATGCTGATCATGGCCGCCAGAATGACCGAGAACACGATAAGCAGCATGCCGGCGTTCTGACGAATGAGCATGGAGATGTCTACGATGCTGACGAATTGATAATCGAACGCATTAGACGGATGGGTCAAGAAAACCATGCGGCCCAGCTTCCCTGTTTGTATCATGCCCCGGCTGCGCTCGTTCGCCGCGGCCTTGCGGAACAATTCCTCGGTGACGCGGCCTTCCCCGTTCGCGAGGTAGACGTCTCCGGCTTTGCTGACGGCGGCGGATTCGACCCACGGATGGGACTGAACGGCTGTAAACAACGCATCGCTGCTCACCAGAAACCGAAATTCGCCGAGCTGGCGCGAGATTTGGTTCGGGTCCAGCAGCCGCTTGCGGATGACGAACCCTCTTTGAATCGACTCTCGGAAGATTTCATCCGTGTCCGGCAGGTTAAACGCGAAGCTCGTGCCTCCGTTGCTGTCGAAGCGCACGACGTTGCCCTGTCCCGCGGTATGAAGGCTTACCTGCACAATGTCGCCTTGACCGCTGTTGCCGAGAAACGCTTTCATATCTTCCGGAAACGAAACCATGGGCTGATCGTAGCTGCTGTTCCGGAGTCTGCCCGTTAAATAACCCTCCGCGCTGTTGCCGAGAAAGAAACGAACGTCGGCCACGAGACCGCTGTTGGAGTAGACCCTCGTCAGATACGCTTCGATCCGCTTGGCGTCGTTCTGAAGCGCGCTTTCCACCCGGGCGAAGGAGCCCGCGGCCGAATTCCGCGCATTCTCGAGCCACTGATCCAGCAATAGGAAGGTGGTCAATGCGCTTAAACCAAGACCCATGAATAACACAAAAACCGTATAAGCAATGAATTTGCCGCGATAGATTTTGATTTGGAAGAAGGAAAACATGCGGCTCTCCTTTGCGGTCGGATTTTGTCGAAACCCATAGTTAACCTTATACCATATCCTTCGGATGAATCAATACGACCTGAAACCCGAACGGCTATGGCGGCGCCGTTCGGGCTCTTTATTATCGGCAACGACTCGGATCAAGGTTAAAAATACGCGTTGATCTGGTCTTGCGCGGCCTGCATGATCTTGTCCATGCCGGCTTTCTTCAACTCTTCTACGATTTGCGGCACGACCTTCTCCGGATCGGATGCGCCCGTGATCAGCTCATAGCTATATTTGTTCCATACCGCCTTCACATTGGCGACTTCCGTGCCGAGTTCGCTGATATCCAGCGCGAAACCGAGGATGGAGGAGGAATACGCGGCTTCGTTCAGCTTGCGAACCTGCTCCCACTGATCTTCGGGCGCGCCCTTCGTTACGGCCATGTTGAAGAATGTGCCTTGCGTGTAGGCGGCCAACGGCCACGAATCGGTTTTCCGTTCGACGACATTGTCGCTCACATAATCGAAGTCGACGCCTTCTTCGCCGTAAGCGAGCATATTGCGCAGCTTCGAATCGGTGTTCACCAATTCCAAATACTTCAGTGCCTCTTCCTTGTACTTCGAGTTGGCGGAGATCGCGTTCATGGAGCCTTGGATCGTGCTGGTCGTATAGATCGGCCCCAAAATTTGAACCATGTCGTATTTCTCGATGCCCGCGGAAATCTGCCAGTTCACTTCCGCGCCGGGGAACGCCTGCGCGGCGAAGAACGGACGATAAGGATCGGCTTCGATCTTGGTCGGCGCGTCCGGGTTGATGATCCCGTCCTTATACCATTGATGCAGAAGCTTCAGCTTTTCCATCATCTCCGGCTGCTCCAGAACGGAGACGACCGTGCGGGAGGCGTCGTCGGTCTTGACGCCGATCGGCTGGAAGCCGAGCGTCATATCGTCGTAGTCGTTAAAGAATCCGTTGATTCCTTCCCCCTGCGTCAAGGACAACGGGTAAAAGCTCTTGCCTTCGCCGGCCTTGATATCGCGGAACGGCTTGTCCAAATCCTGCAGCGTCTTGATGCCGCCGAGATCGATATTGTACTTTTGCACGAGCGCGTCGTCGAACACCCAGTACTGGGTCAAGGACGAATCCTTGTACGTCGGCACGGCGTAGGTTTTGCCGCCGATCTTCGTTCCGTCCCACACCATTTGCGGGATATAGTCGTACAGGTCCGGCGTCGTGCTTCGCACGAGGTCGGTAATGTCCGCGAAAGCGCCCATGTTGACCTGCTGGCTGTATTTTCCGTTATTCGTAAACATAATGTCGAACGGTTCGCCGGAGTTCACGATCGTATTGATCTTGGTGTCCCATTCGCCCCAGCCGGCAACGCGCAGATCGATTTTCACGCCGATCTTTTCGGCCGTATACTCGTTTATTTTCTCGATCGCCTTATCGTAGTTGGCCGGCACTTGTCCGCCGATCGTCCACCAGACAAGCGTAGGCACCTCGCCGGCATTCGAGGCGGGTGCGCTCGATTCCGAGGATGCGGCCGGCGAGCCGCTTGCCGCGTTATTGTTGTTGTCCGCGGAGCAGCCGGCCAAGCCGACGATCGCAAGTGCGGACGCCCCGATGAGAAGAGGGGTTTTCACTCTCGTATTCATGCTAGCTTTCATTTCTGTAATTCCTCCCTTTTTTTGGTTACGCCGCCGAGCCTGCGCGGCAATTATGATAAACCTGACAAATCCAGGTTTATTTCGGGTTACCCCTTGACGGCGCCTATCGTCAAGCCGGAGATAAAGTATTGCTGGAAGAACGGGTAGGCCAAGGCGACAGGCAATACGATCATGATCGCTACCGCCATGCGGGCGGATTCCTTAGGCATAGTCGCGACGAGCTGCGCGTAGCTTACGCCCATCGTAGAAGCGTTCCTCGCCAACGCATCGACATTGCTCATCAGGCTGTTCAGCAGCGCTTGCAGCGAATACAGGTTTTGGTTATCGATATACAGCATCGATTGAAACCAATCGTTCCAGTACGAGAAGCAGAGGAACAGTCCGATCGTCGCCAAGACGGGCAGCGATATCGGCAGCACCATCATGAAGAAAATGCGGAACTGTCCGGCGCCGTCGATCTCGGCCGATTCGATGAGTCCGTCCGGAATGGTCGATTTGAAGAACGTTCTGCAAATAATGACGTTGAAGGAGGACACGGCCAAGGGCAGAATGAGCGCCCAGATCGTATCTTTCAGTCCGAGCAGCGATGAATTGATGTAATAGCTGGAAACCAGACCGCCGTTGAAAATCATCGGGATGAATACGACCCAGGTTAGCAGCCCGTTCAGCTTGAACTTCGGACGAGACAGCGCATAGCCCATCGAAGTGGTGAGCAGTACGCCGATGAACGTCCCCAATACCGTAACGAGTACGGAGACGCCAAGCGCCTTCATAATCATCGAGCCCTGCTTCACGATATAGTTGTAGGCGTCTCCGGAGAGAACCGTCGGCAGAATCTTATATCCGGTTTCTCGAATGGAAGCCTCGCTGGACAGCGAAATGGACAGCACCACCACTACGGGAATCAAGCACAGCAATGCCAAAATAATAAAGATCAGGTGAAAAATAACGTTCGTCCCTTTACCGATTCGGTTGAACTTCTCGAGACCGGACTCGTAACCGGTTTGCCTTGACATCTTCCTGCCTCCTCTCTAAATCATCGCGCTTTCTCGATCGACTTTCCGTACGACCCAGTTCGCGGTCAGAATCATCGCGCAGCCCAGCACGGATTGCAAGAAGGCGGAGGCGGACGCCATGCCGACCGTCGCGGTTTTGAGCTGCTTGTACACGAGCACGTCAATCGTCGTGGACACGTTGTAGAGAGAGTTGGAATCCCGCGGCACTTGGAAGAACAAGCCGAAATCCGTGGAGAAAATATGGCCGACCGACAGGATGAACATCAGCACGATAACGAATTTCATAAGGGGCAGCGTAATATATCGGGTCTGCTGCCACTTGCTCGCGCCGTCGATGACCGCCGCTTCGTAATACGTCGAATCCATGCTCGTGATCGTCGCCAGGTAGACGACCATGCTGTACCCGAGCCCCTTCCACATATTCATGAAAACAAGGAAGTAAGGCCAGTACGACGCTTCCATATACCAATTTTTCGGATCTTGGCCGAGACTGCTCAGAATTTGATTGACAATGCCCTTGTCGAAGCTTAGGAACGCCCAGACCACCGCCGAAACGACAACCCAGGACAGGAAGTACGGCAGGAACATCATCGTTTGATAGACCTTGGCCGCCTTGCGGCTGTGCAGCTGTCCGACCATCAACGCAAGCGTGACAGGAAGGACGATCCCCAAAATAATAAAGATAATGTTGTACCCGACGGTGTTGCGGATGACGATCCAGGCGTCGTTCGACTTGAACAGAAATTCGAAGTTTTTGAAGCCGATCCAAGCGCTGTTTACGACGTTGTCGATGAAGCCTCCGTGAATCTTGAAATCTTTGAAAGCGATAATGACGCCGAACATCGGCAAGAAACTAAACAGAAGGTACCAGACGGTGGTCGGAAGGGCGAGCAGCGTCAGCTCGGTGTCATGCTTGCGCCAACGCGTTCGCGTTCTTTTGCGGGTGACTTTTGCGTCCATATCATCTTCCTTTCTTGTTGTAATGGCCGGGGAGCGGGCTTCGCCGGTATGCCCTCGATCGATCCGCCTATAGTAGCGCTTTCATTTTGACGACTACTGGTGTCGCTCAAGTACAGACCGTAGAGGCCAGACGATGATTAGTTGTAATTTTAAGTTAGTAGCCTAGTTAATCCTAGACAAAAAACATGAGACTATAGTCAAAAAACTTTAGGTCTCGGCATTGTTTTACCAATGTCGACCCGATCGCTTCATGATCCGGAAAACAGGAAAAGCACCGCCGACATCCTTCGGATGTCAACGATGCTTTCTTAGCGATACTATGTCGTGCGGCAGCTCCGAAACTCCCCCTACTCCCGCGACATCTTCAACAGCTTGTCCATCGTGTTCCAGTTCCGCGTCGTCACCCCGGCGCCGCCCAGCTTCATCATCCGATTGCCTAGGGGCGACTCCGACACGTTCGTCTCGAAGCGGAAGTACACTTCCCGTCCCGCGGCCGTAAACTCATCGTTCGACGCGGCTTCCCCCGGTCCGGCCCGCAGCGCGGCTTCCGCCCGCTCCGGCGGAATCGCCTCGTTCAGCAGCGCCAGCATGATCCGCTTGCCCTCGTCCGGCGAAGCGGGCTCGTACGGACAGTCGGCCATGATCCGCTCCAGTTCGTCGAACGAACGGACGACGACCGAGATCGTCTTCCCCAGCATCCGTTCGAGCGTCGCGCCGACGATCGCGCCCACCGTCTCTCCCGTTCCGTCCGACTCGCACAAAATATTGCCGCTTTGGATATACGTGCGCGCCTTGCGCAGCCCGCCCGCCTCCAGCGCCTCCCGCAGCTCCGCCATCTTCACGACGTTGTTGCCGCCGACGTTAATGCCTCTTAATAACGCGATATATCCTGTCATCGTTCCGCCTCCTCGTTCTGCTTCCCGTTATTCGAATGAAATCACGGTTCGCCCGGCCTGTCAACGTCTTCCAACCAAGCGAAAAGGGCCGCCCCGAACTTGTTCGGAACGACCCTTTGCCGAACGTTAATGCGTACGCTTGTAATACGTGATCGCGAGGGCGACCGCGAGCACGGAGCCCTTGACGATATCCATCGCATAATACGGCACGGACAGCATGATGAGGCCGTTGGACAGAATGCCGATCAGCACCGCGCCGGCGAACGTGCCGAACGCGTTCGGCTTGCCCGCGCCGAAGACGGAGTAGCCGATGAAGGCGGCCGCGACCGCGTCCATCAAATACGGCGCGCCCGCGTTCACCTCGGCGTTCATGACCCGGGCGCCGAGCACGATGCCGCCGACGCCGGCGAACAGCGCCGATATCAAGTAGGCGGCCAGGCGGTACTTGCCGACCGCGATGCCCGACAGCTTGGCCGCTTCGGGGTTTCCGCCGATCATGTACATGTAGCGGCCGTGCTTCGTGTACGTCAGGAACAGATGCACCGCCAGCACGACGATCAGCATAATGATAATGATCCACGGCACTTTGCCGATCGCTCCGAACGCGTCCGGAATTTCGCCGGTCGCGTAATCGCCGCTCGGCAATATCATGTTCTCGGAGATCGTCGCCCCGCGCGTATACGTGAGCGCGATGCCCTGGAAGACGAACATCGTCGCGAGCGTCATCAGCATGTCCTGGATCTTAAAGTTGATGACCAGGAACGCGTTCACGAGTCCGACGACGAGACAGAAGACGATCGCGACCGCGATCCCGATCCCCGTGCTTTGCCCGTACCAGACGAACATCGAGATGACGATCGCGTTCGCGAGCGACGCCGTCGAGCCGATCGACAAGTCGAAGCCGCCGACCGCGAGCGACACGGTGAGGCCGATCGCGATGATCGTCACGATCGAGATCGACCGCAGGATCGTCACGATGTTCGCGCCGTTCAGGAAGTTGTCCGTCGACGCGCCGAAGACGGCGATCAGCAGCAGGATCGTAATCAAGGTCCCGTATTTATAGAGAAAATCGAAAAATTTATGCCCGACGGCGTTCATCGCTTCAAGCCTCCCGTACTGTACAGCAGCAGTTCTTCCTCGTTCGCGCTGCGCGTCTCCAGTTCTTTCGCGACGGCGCCGTCGTACATGACGTACGTTCGGTCCGTCAGTCCTAAGATTTCCGATATTTCGCTGGATGCATACAAGACGCACTTGCCCCGGCGCGCCAGCTCGGCGATTAATTCATAGATGTCCCGCTTCGCGCCGACGTCGACGCCCTTGGTCGGCTCGTCGAATAGATAGACGTCGGCGTCCGCCAGCAGCCACTTGCCGATCGCCACCTTCTGCTGGTTGCCGCCGGATAAGTTCTTCACCCGCGCCGACTCGTTCGGCGTCTTGATGCCGAGCGACTCGACGAGGCCGCGGGCGGCGTCCCGCAGCTTGCCGGCGGCGATCCACGGCCCGGCGGTCGTGAACCGCCCGAGCGTCGCGGCCGTCAAGTTCGCGGCCACCGACTCGTCCACGAAGACGCCTTCGCGCCGGCGCTCCTCGGGCACGAGGGCGACGCCGGCGCGCACCGCGTCGTGCGGCGAGCGGATGCGAAGCCGCCGCCCGTCGAGCGTCACGTCGCCGGACGACGTCGGCGACGCCCCGAACAGCGCGCGGCACAGCTCCGTCTTGCCCGCGCCGACGAGACCCGCGACGCCGACGATTTCGCCCGCGCGAATATACAGGTCGACGCCTCTGACCTTGTCGCCGTCCCGGACGCCCTTCGCTTCGAAGCGCACCTCGCCGCTAGATCGCTGGATCGTCGGGAACTGCCCGCCCAGCTTGGCGCCCAGCATCTGCTCGATGACTTGCTGCTGCGTAACGTTCCGCAGCTCGTCCCGCGCGACGAGGCGCCCGTCCCGCATGATCGTGATGTCCTCGCAAATCTCATATAGCTCCGGCAGCCGGTGCGAGATGAAGATGACGCCGACCCCGTCCGCCTTCAGCTGCCGGACGAGCGCGAACAGCCGGTCCGTCTCGCTGCTGCTGAGCGGCGCCGTCGGCTCGTCGAGCACGAGGAAGCGGCACTCCCGGGACACCGCTCTCGCGATGAGCGTCATCTGCTTCTCGGCGAGCGTCAACTCCTGCACCAGCTTCTTGGTCGACAGCGTCAAGCCCAGCCGCTCGAGAATCGACTGCGCCGACCGATGAACGCCGGCCCAGTCGACGAACTGCTTGCCTCGCATCTCGTGCACGAGGCTTTCGAGCATAATATTTTCGCCGACCGTCAAGTTCGGTATGAGCGCCGTATCGACCTCTTGATAGACGATCTGGATGCCGCGATCCTTCGCGTCCTTCGGCGAGCGGATGCGGACGGCCTCGCCGTCGATCCGAATGTCGCCGGTGTAATGATCGTAGGCGCCGGACAGCACCTTCATCAACGTGGACTTCCCTGCGCCGTTCGCTCCGATGAGCGCGTGGGCTCGCCCGGCCTCGGCCCGGAAGTCGACGTCCGACAGCGCCTGCACGCCGGGGAAGGCGATCGAAATCCGGCTCATCTCTAGCACGCTAGTCTTCGATTCTCCCAACAAACCCACCTACCGTCCGAACAGGATAGGGCGCCCTTATCCGAAGGACAAGGGCGCCGCATAAGACAATCTATTATAACATGGAACTTTCGTTAGTTGGCGTTCGCTTCTTTTAGCGATTTCATCCAATCTTCTTCGAACGCGTCCGTCGTGCCCCAGCCCGGAATAATATCGGCGAGCGTCACCATGTTGACCGCTTCGGACGACTTGTTCAGCGTCGCTTGGTCGATCAACGCCGCTTCGAGGTTGTACGTCGGAGGCGTCTCTTCGCCGGCGAGCTTCTTCGCGAGCAGGCGCACGTTGACCGCGCCGATCATCTTCGGATCGACCGCCGCCGTAGCGACCCACGGGCTGTTCTCTTCCTGCATGATTTGCAGATCGGCGTTCGAGACGTCGATGCCGTAAATCTTGATTTCCGTCCGGCCCGCCTCGATCAAGGCGCGCGCCGCGCCGATCGCGAACGCGTCCCACGTCGCGAAGATGGCGTCGATCTCGCCCTTCGGATATTTGGACAGCATCGCCGCGACCGCGTTCTGCGTGTCGACCGACGTATTCTCGTTCGCCACGCCGAACCGCTCCAGTTCCTTGATGTTCGGGTACTTCGCGAGCGTCGCTTGATATACCGCGTTGCGGCGCACCATCGGCGGGAAGCCGTCGACCCACAGGTAGACGATCTTCGCGTCTTCGCCCTGCTCCTTCACGAGCTGGTCGAGCGCGTATTGCGCAAGCGCCTCGTCGTCCTGCGACGTCAGCGTCACGCCTTCGACCGCGGACAAGTCGCCGGTGGAGTCGAACGCCACGACCGGGATGCCCTTCTCCGTCAGCTTCTTCACCGCGTCGACCGTCGCCGGGTCGTCGCCGTGCGAGACGACGACGCCGTCGTAATCGCCGTTCGCCGCTTGGTCGAGCGCGTCGAGGAACTTCGCCGTATCGCCGTTCGCCGAGAACGTGTCTACGCTGAAGCCGAGCGATTCGCCTTCTTGCTTCGCGCCGGCGAGGAATTGCGCCGTATGATCGTCGCCGCCGATCTTGCGGATGACGTTCAGTTTAATATCGCCCTTCTCGGCGAGCGCCGCCGGAAGATTGTCCACGTCGAGGTTGCCGCCGGTCTGCGCCGCTTGTCCGCAGCCCGAGAGCGCGATGGCCGCAGCCAGCGTGATGCCCGTTATGTAACGAAGCTTCTTGTTGATGCTCATCTCTAGTTCTACCCCCATGCATTTAATTACAAGTAATCCTATCGGATTTAAATCGAAACGTCAATAGTTTTATAGGATTAACGATTTCGCACGAATAACCGCCGCCCTCTTCACGAACAATAGCTTTGTCACAATAACCGCGGGGAGGATTCGCCATGCTGGATCAATTGGAAAGCAATTACGACTGCTCGAACGCCGACGACGACTTGCCCAAGCTGCTGCAGGAGCTCGAGGAGTGGAGGTCGAAGTCCGGAAACGACGCCTCCAAGGAGACGATCGATACGATCAACCGGCTGGAAAATCAAATCCACTTCATCCGGAACAAGTGCGGCATCCGGTAATGAAAAGAGCGCCTTTCGGCGCTCTTTCGTCGTCGTACGCGCGAACGCGGAATCAATAAGCGAGCGCGAACAGTCCTTCGATATGCGACAAGTACCGCGCGTTGCTCGCCTTCTTCATCAGCGAAGCGGGCGCGCCCTTGAGCTCGATCCCGTTCTCCCCGACGGAGCCGATGCCGTCCTTGCGGCCGAGGCTCGCCAGCGTACCGGAGAACACCGGGCTGAACGTCTGCAGACTGCCGCCGTTATACGTTGCCGCGATGTTCGCGCCGACGAGCTCGCCCATCTGCCAAGCCAATTGCGCCGTCGGCGGGTACGGACGTCCTTCCGGTCCGAAGACGACCGCGCAGTCGCCCGCGAGGAACACGTCCGGATGCGACACCGACTGCAGGTACTCGTTCACGGACGCGCGGCCGCGATTCACTTCGATGCCGCAATTCGCAACGAGCGCGTGCCCTTGCACGCCGCCGGTCCATACCAACGTGGAGGTTTCGATCGTACGGCCATCCTTCAGCGTTACGACGCCGCCGTTCACTTCGGTGATCGGCAGGCTCGTGAGGAACTGCACGCCGCGCTGCTCGAGGCTCGTCACCGCGCGCTGGATCAGCTCCGGCGAGAACATCGGCAGAATCGTCGGCATCGCTTCGACCAAATACAACGACACGTCGTTGAAGTCTACGCCCGCCTCGCGGCAGTAACCCGGGAGCTCGTCCGCGAGCTCGCCTACGAGCTCTACGCCGGTGAGACCGCCGCCGCCGATGACGAACGTCGCGTCCGCTTTGTTCTTCGAGACGCGGTACGCGCGAAGCTTCTCCTTCACGTGCGCGAAGATGCGGTTCGCCTCTGCCGCCGACTTCAGCGTCAGGCTGTTCTCCTGGAGGCCCGGGATGCCGAAGTAGTTCGTCTCGCTGCCGAGCGCGAGCACGAGCGTATCGTAATCGTAGGAGGAGCCGTCCGCGAGCGATACTTTCTTGCCGGCCGGGTCGACCGCCTGCACGGAGCCGATCTTCACGTCGATCGCCTTGCCCTTGAATAGCTTGCTAAGCGGCAGCGCGACGGCTTTCTCGGACACGTTGCCCGCGGCCAAACGGTGAAGCTCGGTAATGATTTGGTGAGAATCGTATTTATTGATGACCGTAATTTGCGCTTCGCTCGCGGACAGATGCTTCCGCGCGGACAGCGCGCTTAATAAGCCGCCGTATCCGGCGCCGAGAATGACGATTTTTTTCATCGGTTGCGTCCCCCTTAAGACTGCTGTTTTCGTTCGCCGAGAATGTCCAAGTACGCTTGGCCGAAGCGAAGCATCCGCTGCAGCTCCGGATCCTTCAGCATCTTCAACATGCCGAACAAGCCGATCGTCGTCTCGTCCGTCTCCGCGCGGTCGTTCGCCTCGATCGCCGCCGAAGCGAAATATTTCGCTTTCTCTTCGATCGGCTTGAGCACCTCTTGGAGGCCGCCGATCGTATCTTGAATGAGCACGCGGTCGGTAACGACCTTCTGCGCCAAATCGTACGTCTTCGTCAGAAGCGCCGTCATCTCCGCCAGCTTCGGCAGGTTGTCGACCAGCGTCGTCAACGCTTCCTGCACTTCCGGCTTCAACAGCTGCTCGAGCACGTCAGGTCTCAGCGCGGACTCTTGCGTCACTACGGCCGGCTGCTTGTTCGCTACGCTTGCTTCCATTCTTCTCCCACTCCTTGTTGTGTCGGAACTGCCGGAATACATTGTGAAAATCTTCACATAATAAGAAGTTCTCGTCCGACGTTCCTATGAATGATGTCCTTGTGAATAGTTTATTACATTACAGACCGGTCTGCATTATAAATGTGAAATTAATCACATAAATAATATTTATAGGGGTGACAACCTTTTCGAACCGCATAAAAATTCCCAACGGCCGCCGTTTACGAAGCCTTCGTGGCTTTCCTCATCCTTTTCCACCAGACGATCAGAAACAACAGCGGGATGTACCCGGATACGATCCAGAACCCCACGTTCGAATATAAGTTCGCGAACCAGTCTATCGATTGCCGGTCGCGGATCCAAAACGCCAGCGCCAAATACCCGCCGAGGAACAACGGCAAAGAGACGCGGCGCTTGATCGGCAGCAGCTGTCCCGTTCCCCGGCAAGCCGCCCACAAGCAGATGGACACATTGACGAGCGCCTTCAGCAGCCATACGGAGACGACGAGATACTCCAATCGCTGCATGATCGGCACCTCGATCATCATCACGATATTCAGCGTCGGCCAGATGATATGATGGAGCTGACCTTCCGAATAATACATCAGCGTGACCAGCATGACGAAAACATAGATGATCGTAGCGGCGCCGACGGCGGCATGCGTCCAGCGCTGCGATTCCGCCGGACGCTTAACGAACGGGTATAAGAATAGCATCGTCTCGAACCCGAGGTACGGGAAGGTCATCGTTCGAGCGGAACGAAGAATGTCGGCGATCGAATGCGTCCCTATGGGCAGCAGATTCGCCGGGTGGATATACTTGAATGCGAACACGAACAGCGGAACGGTCAGCGCGTAAGGTATCGCCGTTCCCCAAAAGCCCATTCCGGTTACCGTCCGCAGACCGCCGGACACCGTGTAATACACGAGCAGCAACAAGACAACGGCAAGCGGATAAATATTGATTCTCGGGAACAACCACACCTGGATGACTTCCAAGAAGATCCTGAAGACGACGAACCCGCCGAGGACGAAATAAACAACGAATGCCGCGTTCGCCGCGGTTCCGATCCATCGGCCGAAGTGGACCTTGTTCATTTGCACGACGTCCGCCGGCGACTCCGACGCATTCAATGCGGAATGCATCATCCACACGATCGCATGAACGCCCATTCCTACAAGGAGTACGGAGATCCATGCGTCATACCCCGCCGGCTTCAGGATCTCTTTCTGGAACTTTAAGACGCCGACGCCGACGATGCTGCAATGGATGAGGAAAAAAACGAACAACGGAGAAATCAGGCGATTCTCCCCGATCCGGCGACTCCCGTTCATGGCTGCCCCCTCCCGTTCCGCCGGGTTATTCCCCGACGCCGGTCTGAAAGATGTTCAACTTTACCGCGACTTCCGTACCGACGGACGGGTACAGTTTTTGGAATTCACGTTCGTTCCAACGCCGATCCCGGCTTCTGACCATATCGCCGAATCCGACGGGATCCACGCGGCGTTCCTTGAAATACTCCAGCAGCGCTTCGATCTCTCGCTCGATATACGCGGCCCCTTCGCGCTCCATCTTCGACAGCCCTTCGGGCGTTGCGAGCTTCACCTCTTCCGGCACTTTCCTCGCCAACGCTTCCAGCTCGATTCGGATCGAGATTTCGGGCACCGGGCGGACTCGCTTCACCTTGTACTTCGCCTTCGATCGGATGGCCTGGATCGCTACGTAGCTATCCCGGGCTTCCCGCGGCTCTTCCACGGGAATGAGCATACTTCCGTTCATCCCGTTTTCGATGAGCATCTTCAAGAGGAACGAATCCTTAAAGCCGATGACCCCGGCCACCCGGTCCTCCCGAAACAAGGCCGTCCCGCCGAGCTCCGGCGCTCCGTTCTTCGGGCGGAAGTACGGCATATACATATCGCGGCCTTCCCCGAAAAAGTTGAACAGAGACAAATGCAGATTCGTCGACGGAAGATTGCCGTTGCGAACGTTCTGCATCGCCATGTCGGACAACAGCGTCGATTCGTTGCGGTTCTTCGCCTGCTCCAACAGTTCGACGGCCTCCCCTTCCGTTACCGCGAGGATCATGCGCGTCGAGATCTTCGGATCCTTGCAGAACGTATCCAGCACGGTCCCGACCCCTTCCTTCGCGAACGATTCGCCGAATACCGCTAAGCCGATTTGTCCGTACTCCAGCGTTCCGTTCGACTTCATATTCAGGCTCGGAATCATGTTGAAGTGCGAGACGGAGTCGGTCTGAAGCAGTTCTACGTCGGCCTTGCTCTTCTTCGTATAGAGCGGGATCAACACCGAGGACGCCTCCCCTTTCTCGGACAAGTCGAACCCGGCCGTCTGTACGAGTTTCACTTCATTGACGATGGCCTGCTCCCCGCAAGCCGCGAGCAGCGGCACGAGCGCGATCGCGGTCCCCAGGCGGCTCAAGCGTCTAATCCTCATCGGCGTCCTCCCCCGCTCGGGCCGTCCCGGGCTTATACCTTTTACGCGATCGCGGATGCAAATATCCGGGCCGCTTGCTCGTCCATGGGAACGGCGGCCGGATGAGGCTGTCGTTCAAGTCCCCTACTCTCAAAGGATATACGGGGACGGTATACGGAGATCCCAAAGACGTTAATTTCGTTATATGTACCAGCAGGAAGCCGATACCGATGAATAAGCCGATCGCCCCCCATAGGGAGGACAGCACGATCATCGGAAAACGTAAAAATCGAATCGTATTGGACATCTTGTAGATCGGCGTCGTAAAAGAGGCCAATGCGGACAGCGCGACGACGATGATGAGAATGTTGCTCGTAAGCGCGGCTTCCACGGCGGCTTGTCCGATGATAATGCCTCCGACGATGCCGAGCGTCTGCCCGATCTTCGTCGGCAGCCGCGCCCCGGCCTCCCGCAGAAACTCGATGGTCAGCTCCAGGAACAAGACCTCGAATACGGGAGGGAACGGCACGTTCATCCGCGAGTAGATGAGCGGCCCGAGCAGATCCTGCGGGATGACCTCGTAATGGAACGTCGTGATCGCGATGTAGAACGATGTGGCGAACAAGGAGAACACGACCCCGCTAATCCGGATGATGCGGAAGAACGACCCTAAAATCCAAGGCAAATAATAATCCTCGGGAGAAATGAAGAAGTCGTGAAGGGTCGAAGGACCGGTGATAAAATACGGCGAGCCGTCGGCGATAATCGCGACCTGCCCGCTGACGAGCGCATAGACGACCCTGTCCCTGCGTTCGGTCGTCACGAACAAGGGGAACGGCGTAGCCGATTCGTCCGCGATCATCTGGTCGAGCAGCGACGTATCGAAGATGACGTCGAAGTCGATCGCTTCCAACCGTTGCCGCGCCGTCTGCACGTTCCGTTCGTTCGTCACGCCTTCGATGTAGACGATGGCGACCCTGGACTTGGACATCGAGCCGATCGTCAGCTCCTTCACGACCAGCTGCGGGATGTTCAGCTGCATCCGCAAAAGATGGACGTTCGTGTCGAGATCCTCGATGAACCCGACGTTCGGCCCGACCACGCTGAATTCGTTCTCGGTCGTATTGTCCTTTCGCATGCCGTGCAAGCCGGCAAGCGGGACTAAAGCGCATCGCTTCCGATCGCCGGTCCGGCGGACGAGCGCATGCCCTTTCAACAACTTAGACTGAATGACTTCGACGTTATCGGTCACTTCGATCTCTTCCGTAGGAATCCATCGCGAGAAGCCTTCAAGGCTGCGGATGTCGTCCGATTGCGCCGCATGCCGCTGCAGCGGTTCGATCAATCGCTTCTGGAGATGCTCCTTATCGACGAGCGTTGCGTAATACGCGACGGTAAAATCTTCTCCGGCGGAAGGAATGCGCATCTCTTGAAAATCGGTGGATCGCTTCGCTTGTTCGATCAGCAAGTCGAGGTCGTCGAATTCGACCTGTACCTTCGACGCTTCCCCTTGGTCCGGGGAGGGGGCTTCTAGAGTCGCGTCCATCGCATGGCTCCGTTTTCGTAAAAGAGTGATAAGAAAGGTTACTGGGTAGTTTGCCGAGGATTTCTTGTTTTATGTAAATATATAGAAAGCCGTTCCGCATGCGGTATGCATACAGCGGAACGGCTTCCGGGAAAATCGCTTATCGGCCGGACGAGCGGAACGTCGCGGGGATCGATTTCACGCCGAAGACGCGCATCGGCGCGCCGAGCGGCGGCGTCTCTCCTAACGCCTGCAGCGGCTCCCGGCGTTTAGCCTCGATCGATTGCATCGTCTCGGCCTTTCCTTCCTCCTTCTCCATCTCCATCCTCTTCTCCATCCCCATCCCCGTCTTCGCCTGCTCCGGCTCCGCCTTCCCCTTCGTCCCCGGCGTCGATCCCGCCGTCGGCATCGCCCTCGTCTCCGCCCGACTCCGACAGCGCCTCGGGCTCCTCCTCGAGCGGCTCTTGCGCCGGGGCCGCCTGCCGGGCCGCGTCGGTCGACATGCGCGAGACGATCAAAGGCAGCTCCGGCCTCGCATGCCCGTACAAACGTACGAAGATGTCCTCGATTTCTTCGCCGGTCAAGTCGCCGCGCTGCAGCAGCTCCTCCGCGATCGCATGGACGAACTCGGCCCGCTCCCGCACGAGCGTCTTCACCTGCGCCATCTGCTCCTTCAGCAGCTCGTTGATTTTCGGCCGCAGCGTCCGCATCGCTTCCGCGTTCGAGCCGACCGCCCGGAAGCTGAACAGATCGTCGCCCATCCCGACGAGGCCGAGATACGCGCCGGCCATCTGCGTCGCTTGCTGCAGATCGGAGGTGACCCCGTTCAGCTTCTTCCCGAGAAACTCCTCCTCCACGGCGCGAGCCGCGAGGCATACCTGAATCGCCGCCAGCATCTCGCTGTCGCTTCGATTATACCGCTCCCGCGTCGGTTTCGTCGCCGCCAGACCGAGCGCGCTGCCGCGGCGGATGATCGTCACCTTCCACACGCGCTCGTGCGGCTTCAGCAAATACTGCGCCACCGCATGCCCCGCCTCGTGATATGCCACGTTCCGCTTCTCGTCGTCGCTCATGGATCGAAGCGGCTGCTTCAGCCCCCACTCGTACGTCTCCATCGCCGAGCGGAAGTCGTCGTAGCCGGCCGCCGCCGCGCCGCGCTGATGCGCGATGACGACCGACTCGTTCACGATGTGCTTGATTTGCGCCGGGCTGTAGCCGATCGTGTCGAGCGCCGCCTTCTCCGCCGTCAGCGTGTCGTCCTTCTTGACCTTCTTCAGATAATATTGGAAAATGTCCACCCGTCCGTCATAATCCGGTACGTCCACCCACAGCTTTCTGTCGAACCGGCCGGGCCGCAGCAGCGCCGGATCGAGCGCGTTCGGCAGGTTCGTCGACGCGACGGTGAGCACCGACGGGCGCTCCGCCTTCGATCTTCGCAAGCCGAGCGATCGCAGCGGCTTGGCGAGCTTGGAGCCGTCGATGTTCGGCGGATCCATCTGCAGCAGCAGCTCGTTCAGCAGACCGGTGCCGGCCCCCATGCCGAAGAAGCCCGCGCCGCCCCCTCCGCCTTGACGCCGCATGCCGATCGCATCGATCTCGTCGATGAAGACGATGCAGGCGCCGTACCCCTTCGCGAGCTTGCGCGCCTTCGCGTACAGCCGCATCACCTTCAGGTTGCCGACGCCGAAGAACATGTTCTGCAAGCTCGGCGCCGAGGCGTACGCGAAGGGCACCTGCGCTTCGTTCGCGATCACCTGCGCGAGATACGACTTGCCCGCGCCGGGAGGTCCGCACAGCAGCAAGCCGCGGATCGCCTCGCCGCCCATCCGTTTGAAATCCTTCGCGCCCTTGAGCAGCATCGCGATGCGCTCGGCGTTTTCCACGATCTCGGGGTTGCCTCGGTAATCGTCCCGCGTCGCGCCCTGCTCGCCGGGGAGAACCCAGTACGTCCGGCCTCGGGTCAGGAACCAATACAGCGCCAAGAACTGAATAATAATGAATACGACCGCGAACAGCATTCGGAACAATAGGGAGAGCACGCTCAACATCGCTTGCCATACGGGCGGCCCGCCTAAGAAGATCAGCGCGCCCAGCGCCGCGACCGCGCCCGCTCGAACGAGCGGCAGCCGCCACTTGATCCATCGGTACCTCCGCATACCCTCACGTCCTTACGCCAGGATGGAACCGTCGAGCGGCCTGTTCCGGAGATTTTCGGGGCAAAATACGACAGTGTAAATATATGAGGTTCGGATCGCGTTCAGACATAGGGGGGGACCGTTCGGGGCCGTGATGAAAAAGTTTCGACACTATGCTACAATACTTGAATTGCTAACGACTAAAGCACTACACCGGGAGGTTCCCAGCAACGCATGCTTATCATCGGTATCGCCGGCGGCACCGGCTCCGGCAAAACGACGGTCGCCCGCTCCGTCATCGAACGGCTCGGCTCGGACAAGGTCACGTTCGTCTCTCAGGACAACTACTACAAGGACAACCCGCATCTGAGCTTCGCCGAACGGGAGAAGATCAACTACGATCATCCCTTCGCGTTCGACAACGACTTGTTGAGCGAGCACCTCGGGCGGTTGAAGCAGGGCCTCGCCGCCGACGCGCCGGTGTACGACTTCGCGTCGCATGCCCGGTTCCAGGATCGGACCGTTCGACTTTCGCCCAACAAGATCGCGATCATCGAGGGGCTGCACGTGCTGTCCGACGAGAAGCTGCGGCAGCTGCTCGACATCAAGGTATTCGTCGACACGGACCCGGACGTGCGCATTCTCCGCCGCGTGCTGCGCGACATTCAGGAGCGCGGACGCTCGATCCAGTCGATCCACGACCAGTATTTGAACACGGTGAAGCCGATGCACGAAGCGTTCATCGAGCCGTCGAAGAAATACGCCGACGTCATCATTCCCGAAGGCGGGCATAACGAGGTCGGCGTGCAGCTGTTAACGATTTTAACGGAAAAGTATTTGAACGCCGAAGGCCGGTTCGCGTAAGCGACCGGCCTTCCGTGCGTGCTTCCCCGATTATTTCTGTCCGGTCCGGACGGACGCGATGGCCGACGGCGCGGATTCCCCGTTCGGGTGGACCGCCGTCACGCGATAATAATACGTCGTTCCGGATGTCAGCCGATTGACGACGAAATTCGCGTCGTCGATCGGGTGCTTCGTCGCCTTGACGAACGGCCCGTCGGCCGACGGCGCTTGGTAGACGTGGTACCCGATCGCGCCTTCGACTTCGGCCCACTTCAGATGCACGACCTGATGATTTTGCGCCTTCGCTTGAACGGACGCCGGCTTCGGCAAGCTCGCGAATCGGAGCGTGCCGAGTCTGGACGCGTTCATGTACGATTGGCCGGTCGGATCGCTCCACATCGCCACGCTGTTCCGCGTCCCGTCGCCGTCCTCGTCGTTGTTGACCTGGAGGTCGAAGCCGATGACCGTGCCGTCCTGCGGCTCGATCGCGTCGAGTCGGATCGCCGCTTCCACGACGTAACCGCCGTCGACGAGCTTCGTTGCGGAGGCGTAATTGTCTTGCGTCGCATGGCCGCCCACCGTCTTCACGTTCTTGAAGTTGATGCGGTACTGTCCGTCGTCGTCTTGGTAGGAAGCCGACTTTCCGTTATTTTGGTCAACGAATATTTCCACCGAATCCTGCTCCCACGCGTTCGCGCTCGCGTCGCTCAGCCGCGCGTCGGCGACTTCCGCATACACGTACAAGAACCGTTCGTCCCATAACGTCCGGAAGGCTGCGGTCGAGCCGCTCGTTCCCTCGACCCAGACGCCCGTCGCCTGCTCGCTCGCATGCGCCCATACGGCGTCGAGCTCGCCGTCGACGACCGGCGTGCCGTAGCCCGTCTCCGCGAGCTTCGGCGCTTCGACCAGCGCGACCGCGCCGTAGCCGTTCGAATCTTGGTGCTGTATGTTGCGCGGATCGCTCCAAGAGACGATGGCGCCGTTGCGTCCGTGCTCCGTTCCGTCTTGGACGCCTTCGTGCGTGACGCGGAGGTCGAAGGCGATCAGGTCGCCGGCGGAAAGCGCCGCGTTCATCGGAATCGCGAACTCAGCGACGTATCCGCCCTCCGTCTCCGTCGCGGCGGACCCGCTCCGCGGGAATTCGAACGCGCGGATGGCTCCGTCGTCCACGAACGCCTCCAGCTTGTCGCCCGCCGACGCGACGTCGTCCGCGACGAACGCTCTAACGTACAGATGCCCCTCGTCCCAAAGCGTCTTGAAGCTGGCTCCGAAGCCGCCCGCCCGCTCCGTCTCCATGGACGGTACAGCGCTCCACGCTAGATCCGCCTGCCCGCCTGCGATCGGCGTGCCGTACGCGGCGGTTCCGGATTTCCTCACGATCGGCAGCTTGGAAGGCACGATCTCCTTCACTGCCTCCACGATGCCCCAATATGCGTACTTCGCCTGGTACCGCTTGTCGAACGGGAACGGCGCGTCCTGGCGCGTCGTGCCGCGGTTGTGGAGCCAGGTGTGATCGTCCGCGATGCCCCAGAGCGTCACGTTGCTGATCCAGCCGTTCGGGTTGCCGGCGGCTTGGCCCGCCTCGTCCAGCGCGACCAACGCTTCGAACAGCTCCTTGTACCGGTACCCTTGTTTGATCAGGACGTCTTCCGGAATCGGGTCGTAGCTGTCGCTGTTGTTCGTATATACCGAGATGTCGAGCTCGGTAATCTGATTATCGAATCCCGCCTCCGCGAATTTCCGGATCGAATCGGAGATTTGTTGGATCGACGGGCCGCTCACATTGATATGCGTCTGGTGGCCGACGCCGTCGATCGGCACGCCCTCCGCCTTCAGCTCCATGACCAGGTCGTACAAGAAGTCGCGCTTTCGCGGATTGTGCGTGCTGTAATCGTTAATATACAGCTTCGCGGTCGGATCCGCGGCTCGCGCCGCCCGGAATGCCGTCTTGATGAAGTCTTTGCCCGTAAGGCGGTACCAGTAGCTGTCCCGCATGCCGTCGGGCCGCCCTTCGTCGATCACCTCGTTGACAACGTCATAGGAGTCGGCGATGTCGGCGAACTCCGCGACGACTTTCGTAATGTACGCTTCCAAGCGGTCGAGAACGAGCTCTTTGTTTTCCGGCGTCGCCGCAAGCCAGTTCCCGTTCGCGTCCTTCAGCATCCAGTCGGCGCCCTGCGAGTGCCACAGCAGCGTGTGGAAGCGCAGCCGCATGTCATGGTCTCTCGCGTATTGCGCGATGGTTTGCGCGGAAGCGATGTTGTACGCGCCTTCGCTCGGGCTGATCGAGCCGGGCTTCATCGAGTTTTCCGCGACGATCGCGTTGTAATGCTTGTTCAGCAGCGGGGCGACCGCGCCGGTCAGCTGCGCCGGCTCGACGGCCGCCCCGATATCAAAGTAGTCCGCGTAGAGATCCTTCAGGCTGTCGAGGCCGGTTTGGATCGGAAGCGGTCCTTCGACCGGACCGACGTACGTCAAAGCGAAGTCGTCCATATAGAACGATCGCGGCTCGCCGTCGTCGTCCGCCGTCTCGACGTACGCGTTCAAGACCGTCGGCGTCGTCCGCAGCGTAAACTTGCCCGCGAGCTGTACCCACGCCCCGTCGGTAACCGTCGCGTTCGCGGACACGTTCGCGAACGCGCTCTCGCCGGACTGCACGCTGAGCCGGAGGCGCGTCGCTTCTTCGCCGGGCGCCATCTTCACCCAAGCCGACAGGTTGTACTCATGGTTCTTATGCATCTTGCCGAGCACGTTCAGCAGCGGCCCGTCGTATTGCCCGGAGGCCGTCGTCAGCAGACTCTTAGAGCCTCCGCTCGTATGGTTATCCGCCGAAGACACTTCGATCATGCCGTCTCCGAATCGGCGCACCCAGCCGCCTAACCCGTCCTCGAAGCTCGCCTGCACGCCGGTTTGATCCAGATCGCCGGGTTGTTCCGGCTCCGCGCCCGGGGTGACGTCGACGACCTTGAACTCGTCGAGGTATACGTCCGCCGTGGAGGTCGATCCGTCGACGGACTCCAGATATACGAGGAAGCCGGTCGTATCGCTCGGCACTTCATAACCCTTCAGCTCGAACGTCGTCCACGCCGCTGCGTCGACCGCCGTATTCCCGATGATCCAATTGTAGCTGTCCTGGCCGCCCGAGGTGATCTTCGCCGTCAGGTGGTACGTGTCCGCCCCTTCGCCGAGGCGAACCTTGAACGTTAGATCGTACGCCCGGTCCGATCGCAGCACGCCGCTTAAGTCGCGGCTGAGACTGCTTGCGCGGGATTGACGGTTCGACAGCTTCAGCGATTTGCTTCCGTCGGACGCGACGCCGGAAGCGATCGACGCTTCCCCTGAGCCTCCCCATGCCAGCGGCCCCCAGCCGCCGAGCTGGCCGTCCTCGAAGCTTTGGTTCAAGACGACCGCGTTCGTCGTCGGCATCGCGACCAGCTTCACCCGGAAGCCGTCGATATAGTAAGAAGCCGTGGGGCTGTCCGATTCGACGTACACTTGATACCGCGAAGCCCGAGGATCCAAGACGAAGCTGCCCTTGATCTCGATCCAATCGGAAACCGACGCTTGCGCCGAGGCGATTCCCTTATACGTCTCGGGATCGCCCGACGGCAAGCCTTCCTGGTTGACGGTCAGCCGAATCGCGGCGGGACCCGAGCCGTCCGCCAGCTTGGCGTATAACGAAAATTCGTACGTTGCTCCCTTCACTAAGGAATCTACATAAGTACCCGGACCGTTCCAGGATTGCGTACGCCCGGTCGTCTTCAGGCTCCCCGTCCCGTCGTGCGCGGTTTCGGTCGACGCCGCGATCGTCTCCGACCCTCTCGCAAACCAACCGTCCGTCCCGGTCTCGAACTCGTTCGCGATGACCGTCTCCCCCGCGGCGGCGGCCGACGCGGCCGGCCCGCCTCCCGACTGCGGCAGCAGCAGCGCCGCCGTCAAGAGCACGGGCAACCATCCCTTCCACTTCTTCCCCATCTCCGCTTTCCCCCTAAGCATAATTTCGTGACTCGTGCGTGCATGCCGACATCTGACGCTCGTCGTATGGAAAGCTTCTCTATCGTCCGTTATGCATCCGCCATGGTCCCCTCCTCGTCGCCTCGCGTCCGTAATTTCTAAAACGCTTACATAAATATTCGTTTCTCTCCTCCTCTCAAGGCATCATACCTCCGGAGCTGCGCCTGAAAAACCCAATGAAATATAGTTGTTACTCGAAAATCTTTATGCCGAATCCCGCCGTCGAATCTAGACGAAAACCGCGGGTTCCTCGCAATATAAAAATTCCGCGCCAGGAACCGAAGGCGAGGCGCGAAAGGCAGGCGGTATGGCGCTGAGTTCGCGTAACATGAGCAAAACCAGCCGCGATCGTTCAGCTGAGCGAAGGTCAATCCAGGAGAAGGAGCGCGGGAACAAGCACCTTCAACCCTCATGGAACCAATCAAACTTTTATACTTTGATATTTTTAAAAAAAGACGGCCGCGCGGAGATTGCCCCGCGCGACCGTCCTTCCCCTCTTATTCTCCAGCCGCGTACACCTTGCCGTCCTTCACGACGAGCGGGAACGTCCGCACCCGCCCTTCGTCCGGCGCCTGGACGACGCCGTCCGTGAGACGAATCTTCCAATCGTACAGCGGATCGTAAAGAAACTCGCCGCTGACAATGCCTTCGGCCAAGGAGCCGGGATGCTTCTTCGCGTTCGGGTGCCGGTTCTCCAGCGCGAACATCCGCCCGTCGCTCAACCGGAACACCGCCAGCTCCGTGTCCTTCGCCCGCACTCGTCGTCCCATGCGCTCCGGGAACGCGGAGAGTTCGCCGATCTCCACCAACAATGCGCCGCCGCCTTCTTCCTTCGCTAGCATACGATTCGTCTCCTCCCTCATTACGAATGCACCTTGTCGAATAACGTCTCCTGCAGCGTCTCGCTGTCCACGACCCGCTTCCACGGATCCTCGAGCTGCGCCAGCGCCTGCTCGACGCGTTCGTTCAGCGCCTTGCGCCCTTCGACGTCGTCCACGACGGCGGCGCGAACGGCGTCGAGGCCGATCCGCTCCACCCAGTCCGACGTCCGCTCGAGATACTTGCCCGTCTCCCGGTAGTACTGGATGAACGCGCCGCTGATTTCGATCAGCTCTTCATCCGTCTTCACCTTGCACAGCAAATCCGCGCCGCGCAGCTTGATGCCGCCGTTCCCGCCGACGTAGATTTCCCAGCCGCCGTCGTTCCCGACGATGCCGAGGTCCTTGGTGCCGCTCTCGGCGCAGTTGCGCGGGCATCCGTTGACCGCCATCTTGAACTTCGCCGGCATGTTCAGCCGCTCGAACTTCTTCTCGAGGGCGATGCCCATGCCCATCGAATCCTGCGTCCCGAACCGGCAGAACGTCGAGCCGACGCACGTCTTCACGGTACGCAGCGATTTCCCGTAGCCGTAGCCGGACGGCATATCGAGCTCCGCCCAGACCGCGGGCAGGTCTTCCTTCTTGACGCCGAGCAAGTCGAGCCGCTGTCCGCCGGTGAACTTCACCATCGGCACCTCGTATTTTTCCGCGACCTCCGCGATCTTCTTCAGCTCCTTCGCCGTCGTGACGCCGCCGTAGATTCTCGGGATGACGCTGAACGTGCCGTCCTTCTGGATGTTCGCATGCAAGCGCTCGTTGACGAACCGGGACGCATCGTCATCGTCCGCGTCTTCCGGCCACAGCATGCCGATGTAGTAGTTCAGCGCCGGTCGGCACTTCGAGCAGCCCTCCGGCTGGCTCCAGCCGAGCACCGCCATCGCCTCGCGCACATGCGTCAGCCGCTTCTCGCGGATCGCGGCGACGATCTCGTCGCGGCCCATCGTCGTGCAGCCGCAGATGCCCGCGGGCGCCGCGCCCGCGCCATCGTACGATGCGCCGAGCGTCAGCTTCAGCAGCTCCTCCACCATCGGCTTGCAGCCGCCGCAGGAGCGCGTCGCGTTCGTGCACGCCTTGATCTGCTCGACGCTGGCCCAGCCCTGCTCCCGAATGCCGCCGACGATCGTCCCCTTCGTCACGCCGGCGCAGCCGCAGACGATGTCATCGTCGGCCATCGCCGCGACGCCCGTGCCTTTGGCGGCCCCGCCGCCGCAGCACCCGCCGCCGCCGACGAGCTCGCCGTGCATCTCCGGCGTGAGCGCCGCCTGCGCCTTCGACCACTTCGTCAGCTGCGTCGACAGCGACGCGTCGCCGAACAGGACGCCGCCCACGACGCGGCCGTCCCGAAGCACGACTTTCTTATACGTGTTCTTGAACGGGTCCTTCACGACGATCGATTCCGTATCCTCCGCGTCCAGGAACTCCCCGGCCGAGAAGACGTCCATGCCGGAAATCTTCAGCTTCGTCGAGGTGACGGACCCGATATAGCCTTCCGTCTCCGCCCCGCACAGATGCTTCGCCAACACCGCGCCTTGCTCGTACAACGGAGCGACGAGCCCGTACGTCACGCCGCGATGCTCGACGCATTCGCCGACCGCGTAGACGCCTTCCGCGCTCGTCCGCAGGAAGTCGTCGACCCGGATGCCGCGTCCGGTCTCGATGCCGCTCGCCTTCGCGAGCTCCGCGTTCGGGACGATGCCCGCCGCCATCACGACGAGGTCCGCCGCAAGCGTCGATCCGTCCGCGAACCGAAGCCCCGCGACGCGCTCCTCCCCGAGCACGGCCTCGGTCTTGCGCCCCGTCATGACGTTCAGCCCGCGCCGCTCCAGCTCTCGCCTCAGCATGCCCGCCGCCGGCGCGTCCAGCTGGCGCTCCATCAAGCGGTCCATCAGGTGAACGACCGTCACGTCCATGCCGAGCTGCTGCAAGCCGCGCGCCGCCTCCAAGCCGAGCAGGCCGCCGCCGATGACCGCAGCCGAACGATACCGCTTCGCCGCGTCCATCATCGCCTCGCAGTCCGCGATTTCGCGGAAGCCGATGACGCCCGGCAGCTCCGCGCCGGGGATCGGCAGACGGAACGGCTTCGAGCCGGTCGCGAGGATCGCGACGTCGTACGACGCCTCGAGGCCGGCGGCCGTGCGGACCGTCTTCCGTTCGGTGTCGATCGCGACGACCTCGTCGCCGACGACCAAGCGAATGCCGCGCTCCTCATACCATGCGTAGTCGTTCAGGATAATGTCTTCCATCGTTTTACTGCCCTCCAGCACATAGGAGAGCTGGATGCGGTTATAATTAGGATGAGGCTCCTTGCCGAAAATCGTGACGTCGAACTTCTCCGGCGCCAGCTTTATAATATGTTCAAGCGTCTGCACGCCCGCCATTCCGTTCCCGATCAACACCAGCTTCGTCTTGTTCGTCATGATTATCCCTCCGTCTCGGTGCTAGAATCTACACCGATTGTACCGGGGAACGGCGAGGGACGATGTGAGAGATATCACTGCCCCGCGTCGGCAAAAAAACAAAAGAAGCTTGCGCCGGCGATGGTCGGCGACAAGCTTCCACGATCCCTTCTCTTACCTTTACGATATGCTTGCCTTGTGCGCCAGCGCGTCGCATTCGGCCCCCTCCGAATCGCCGCCTCTGCCGGCGGTTTTCAAATACCGATAGAAGCAAATTGTAACGGTCTGCATCGTCAAGAAGACGACGATGTTATATTCGAATCGATATCCCTTCTGGTACGTCGTCATATGCATCCACTCGGACACCCACTGCACGCCCGTGCCGAAGATCGTCCAGCCGAGAATATAAAGCACCACCCACAGCTTCTTCCGAATTCCCAGCATCTCGTAGAAATTCACCATGAAGTACCCGTACGGAGCGAACATGATGTACACGAGCAGGTCCATAATCTCGTACCGGTTCGTATCGTTGACGACGTAGAAGTCCATCAATCCCCCGCCGATCGTGAAATCGAACAGCGTCGCGCTCGCAAACCCCCACACCAACCCGAGAATCATGTAACTGACCGGCACTTTCCTAGGCAGCAAAAACACGGCCGCGTAAGCGGCGACCGTCATGCCGATCACATACCATTCGTTGCGGTCGAACTGCTCCCACAAAATCAAGACGGCGTCCTCCTATATACGGTTTTCCGATACAGACGCAGCAATCCATAAACGATCGCCAGCAGCGCGGCGTAAGAGATCGCGTCATATCCCAGATTCCATTTCTCGTATTTGGCGATCTCGAAGTATACCCCTAACCCGTTCAAGCCCACTAACGCGGCTAGGACGACGGCAACGGACGCAAGCGCCGTCCAGACCCGCTTCGCGCGAAACACCGCGTTCATCGCGATGACGAAGATCATCGGGACGCCGACGCTCCGATTCAGAATGAATCCCGTATAAGCAACCCCGTCCTTCGTAAGCTCCACCAGCTTCAACTCCTCGGCGATGATCCACGAGGCATTGATGACGAGCGTTAGGGAGACCAAGAAGACGAAGGCGTTTTCCAAAATGGTCAACCGTTCTTGGAACGAGTAGAAGATAAATATAGCCAGCCACGACGCGATGAACATCACGACTAACCCCATGAATGAACGCTCCCTCCTGCACAGGAATACATCCATCTTTTCCCACGGGGGCCATACCCATACTTCTTCCGAAAATGAAAAAAGGGACGCCTCCCGGCGTCCTAGCGTCCCTCATGTAACCTATGCCTTCGCCGACAGCCGGTATTCCGTCCCTGCGACGGCGTCGAAGCGCAGCGTGCCGTCCGGTCCCGCCTCCGCCGCCGCGGGCGTCCCGTTCGCCTCGAGCCGCATTCCGGCGGCCCGCGCGATGGCGACGACGCCGCTCCGGCTCGGGCGTACGGTCGCCGCGGTCAATCGGCCCTCCGCCCAGGCGAGGTCGACCTCGCAGCCGCCGCGGGCGCGCAGGCCGCGAACCTCCCCGCTCGACCAAGCGGCGGGCAGCGCCGGCAGCAAGTCCAGCACGCACTGATGCGATTGCAGCAGCATCTCCGCGATCCCCGCGACCGCGGCGAAGTTGCCGTCGATCTGGAACGGCGGATGCGCGTCGAACAGGTTGGCGTAGACGCCGCCATGATGATAATTTTCGCCTTCGTCCTCCTTCACGAGGCGCAGCAGGTTGCCCAGCAGCCGCAGCGCCCGGTCGCCGTCGCCGAATCTCGCCCACAGGGCGACCTTCCACCCGAGGCTCCAGCCGGTCCCGTCGTCGCCGCGGCGCTCCAGCGAACGGCGGGCGGCCGCGAACAGCTCCGGCGCGTCTCGTTCCGTCAGCGTGCGCCCGGGGTATACGCCTACCAGATGCGATACGTGTCGGTGATGCACGTCTTCGTCCTCGAAGTCCTTATACCATTCCTGAAGGATGCCGCCCCGCCCGATCTGCAGCGGGAACAACCGCCCCAGCGCATGCGCGAGCTCCTCGCGGAACGGCTCGTCCGTCCCGAGGATCGTCGCCGCTTCGATGCAGCTTGCGAACAGCTCGCGGATGAGCGACAGATCCATCGTGGACGCCATGCTGACGGCCGCGACGCCGTTCGCCGTGCGGAACTTATGCTCCGGCGACGTGGCGGGGGCGGTGACGAGGCGGCCTTCGCCGTCGTCGATCAGCCAATCGAGGCAGAACGACGCAGCCTCCTTCATGACCGGATACGCGCGTTCCCGGAGGTACGCTTCGTCGCCGCCGAACGCGTAATGCTCCCACAGATGCTGCGTCAGCCAGACGCCGCCCATCGGCCAGAACGCCCACGAGGCGTCGCCGTCGCCGTATCCGCCGACGGGCGCGCTCTGCGCCCAGATGTCCGAGTTATGATGCGCCGTCCACCCCCGAGCGCCGTAGTTGATCCGAGCCGTGTCGGCACCGTTCCGGGCCAGGTTGCCGATGAACGTCAGCAGCGGCTCGTGGCAGTCCGCCAGGTTGCCCGTCTCCGCCGGCCAATAATTCATCTGCGCGTTAATGTTGAGCGTATAGTTGCTGCTCCACGGCGGCCGCGTCGACTCGTTCCAGATGCCCTGCAGGTTGGCCGCTTGGGTGCCCGGCCGGGAGCAGGCGATCATCAAATAACGGCCGTAGTGGAAGAGCAGCTCGACGAGCCCGGGGTCGTCCGCGCCGAACGCCGCGATCCGCTCGTTCGTCGGCAGCTCTTCGCCGGGAGACGCGCCGTCCCCGATCCGAAGCCGTACTCGGTCGAACAAGGCGCGATGGTCGGCGACGTGCGCCGCGCGGAGCGCCTCGTACGGCTTCCCCGCGACGCGGTCGAGGTCGGCCTGGACCTTCCGCTTCGGGTCGACGCCCTCCTGGCCCGGCGGCCGGTCGAAGCCGGCGAAGCTCGTCGCCGCGCAGAACGTCAGCGTGACGCGGGTCGCGCCGTACACGTGGATGCCGTCCGCGTCCGCCCGCGCGATGCCGTCCTCCGCCGTCGCCTGGAGGCCGCCGCAAAATCGCATCGCCTTCGTGGTCTCGGCGTCTCCGTACCGAATCGGATCGTCGACCGATTCGTAATTGGGAGCTACATGCTCTGGAGCGATGCCTTCCATGAGATAGCGGTCGCCGTCGGCGGCTCCGGCGTGGCGCAGCGGGCTGTCCAAGCGCGCGTGCACGCGCAGCGCGCCGGGCGCGCTCGCCTCGAGCCGCACGACGAGCGCCTGATCCGGATGCGAGACGAACGTCTCGCGGCGGTAGACGACGTTCCCGACGCGATAGACGGTCGTCGTCACGCCCGTCTCCAAATCCAGCGCGCGCTCGTATTCCCGGCACAAGTCGCCGTGCTCGAACCGCAGCGTAAGGTCGCCGAACGGCAGGAACGATTGCGTGTACGGCCCCATCATCTCCTTACAGAGCGCGTCCGCTTCCTCGTAGCGTTCTTGCCGGAGGAGCTCCCGCACCCGCGGCAGCGCGTCGCGCGCGCCCGGGTTGTTCCCGTCCTTCGGATACCCCGACCACAACGTATCTTCGTTCAAGGCGATCCGCTCCCGCTCCGCGCCGCCGAACGCCATCGCGCCGATCCGACCGTTGCCGATCGGCAGCGCTTCCGTCCACGCCTTCGCCGGCGATCGATACCATAACCTCATGAGGCCACCTCGTCTCTTCATTCTTCGATGCATTGCTTTCATTATAGAAGAGCGATAAGCTACCTATGAACCGTCCATAACGGACAACCCCTTGTCCATTTCGGACATAAGCGACCGGAGGAACCCGCCCATGCACATGCCTTTGCTGCCCCAAAGAAGCAATCCCGTTCTGCACGATCGCGCCAAGCTGCCCTTCGCCGTGTACACGGTCGGGACGGAGCATCAACAGCCGATCGCGCGGCTGCGAGGCTTCTCCGCCCATCAGCTGTTCCTGACGTTCGCCGGCAGCGGCCGCTTCCGAACGTTGGACGGTTCGGGGTGGCGAACGCTGTCCGCCGGCACGCTGTTGACGCTGCCCGCCGACTGCCCTTACGAATGCGTCCCCTTGGGGGACGAGCCATGGCGGATCGGGTACGTCTCCTTCGCCGCGGAGGCGTCCGAAGGCTGGACCGAATGGATCGTTGGCGGACGGCCGCGATTCGCGACGATCCGCGAGCCCGAGCTCGCCCTAGCGGGTTTGGAACGGATCTGGGACGTTTGCGGTCCGGCATTCGACCCGTGGGCGGCCTGCGAGCGGCTGTTCGCCTACTGCTTGCTTCTGAAGCGGCAGACGGATCCGGAGGCGGCGCCTCCGCGCGAGGCCGCGACGGCCGACGACGGCGGGGCGTACGCCGAACGAATTCTGGACGCGGCGATTCGATATATGCACGACCATCTCGACCGCCCCGTCGCCATCGCCGAGCTCGCCGGCTGCGTCGGGTATTCGCAGCGTCAGCTGACGCGGCTCTTCCGCCGCAAGCTGAAGACGACGCCGCTCCGATACTTGCAGGACTATCGGCTTCGGACGGGAGACAGCCTGCTGAAAGACAATTTGCAGCTCACGATCGCGCAGACCGCGGCTTCGGTCGGGATGAGCCCGGAATACTTTTCCAAAATGTACAAGAAACGCTTCGGCCGGCTCCCCTCCGAGGCGCGCGTCGACTGACGTCCGCGTCCCCGCGGATACGTTCGCCCGTTTTCCCTTGCGTTAGGTAGACAAACAAGCCGTTCCGGCCGCGCCGCATATGCTTTTTGTAGAACGCATAAAGGAGTGGTTGCGAATGAAAACGTATCGCGCCGTCTTACTCGGCGGGAACGAAGTTCCGCCCGTGCGCACGTTCGCGACGGGGAACGTCTTCTTCCGTCTCAACGAGGCCGGGAATCGGTTGTTTTTCCGCATGGTCGTCCGCGACATCGCGAAGGTGACCCAAGCGCATATTCATCTAGGCCGCAGAGGGGTGAACGGGCCCGTCGTCGCCTTCCTCTTCGGCCCGTCGAAATTCGGCATCACGACGAGAAGAGGCGTCGTCTGCGGCTCGCTGACGCGAAGGGATCTCGTCGGCCCGCTGCAGGGCGACCCGCTGCGCGACCTGATCGCCGAGATCGACCGCGGCAACGCCTACGTCAACGTGCACACGATCCGGCACCCGAACGGCGAGATCCGCGGCCAGATCGTTCGGTAAGCGATGCTGTATCTCCTTCGCGCGAAAGAAGCCGTCCGAAGTCGAATTCGACTTCGGACGGCTCCTTTTACTTGCGGGCGGTTATTTCCCGTTCCCCTTCGAATCGAGGCGCATCTCGAATTGCGTCCGCGCGCCTTCGCGGTACGTCTTCACGTCTTCGACGTCGGCTTGCTGCCCGTCGACCTTCTCGAACACTTGCCAATCCGACGCCTCCAGCGCGTCGAGGAAGCCCGACACGATCTGAGCGGTGATCGTGTCCGGATACGCTTGGACCGTCTTCTCGTAGCTGGCTTTCACTTCGTCGAGCAGACGGAACGTGTCGAAGTCGAAGACGGGCGTGTTGTTCAAGCCGTACAAATACGGCATCAGGAAGCGAGTATGATACATCTCCTTCGCCCGCTCCGTCTCCGGCGCGTCCGGATATTGCACGAGATAAGCTTCGTACGCGACGCCCCGCTCGGCTAATTCGTCCCAGCCGATGATCAGCGCCGCGTCGGACGCCATCTTGTCGTCGGACTCCAGCGCCAGCAGCGCGAGGTAATCCTTCAACGCCGGCGACAGGCGGTCGGCGTACTTCTTCAGCATGCCGTAATCCACGACGGGGTAAATCATTCCCTCGGCCGTCTCCAGCTTGTAGCCGCCCGCCGCCTTCGTCAGCGCCAGCTCTCGAATCGCTTCGTCTTCGATCGCCTCCAGGCGTTCCGCGGCGATCGGCCAACCGAGGCCGAGCAGCGCCTCCTGCACGTCGGACCCGTAATAAGCCTCCGACGTCTTCTCCAAATCTTCTTCATAGAACGCAAGCAAGCCGCGAATCATCGCGTCGGCATGCTCCTGCGACGCGTCTCCGATATGTTCGTCGAGGAAGGCGAGCAGCTCCGAAGCTTCCTGCGCGCTCGTTATCAGCTGCTCGAAGAGCTCTATCGTCGCTACGCCGTCGGCGGACGGCGTAGCCGCATTCGATTGCTCCGAAGCCGCGGGAGCCGGCTCCGAATTCGCCTTCGCCGCCTGCTGCGCGCAGCCCGTTAAGGCCGGGATCGTAAGCGCGGCGGCTAGCGACAAGAGGGCTGTATGGCGTGGCATATGTTTAAACATGGTACATGACATCTCCTTTTCTCGATTCGTTCGATTGCCTTGCACTTACTCACTAACAGACGGCAAGAGCGCCGGGAATGTTTCTTCATCCAGAATGTGGATCGGTCGCGAGGTCCCGTCGCGTATTCTTCGATCCAACCTGCGGTTCGACAGACCGGTTCCCGCCAAGTTCGGCATCAAGGAGAAGGAGCTCGGAACAAAAAAAACGGGTTGTCCCGAAAGTAGATACATCTACTTCTGGGAACAGCCCGTTGCTTGCTATTTTCTTACGATCGAGTCCTCCAGCCCTCTCCAGCCGCCGAACGCCGTAATGTCCTCCGCGCCGACCGTGCCGACCGCTTCGCAGACGAATCCGGGCACCTCCGTTCCGCCCTGCAGCTCCACCTTGCCGATGCCGAGAGGCGCGGGAATGCCGGCGACGAAGACGCCGAACGTCTCGAGCGGCAGCTCCCAGATTTCCAACCGAATCGACGCGCCGCCCGACTCCGTCTTCACCAGTCCCGGCTTCGCCGGCTCGGTCGGCAGCTTATACATGCGGTACTTCGCGGCCGTCGCATCCTCGCGAACGAACCTCCCCCCGTACCGACGCATCTGCGGTTCGAGCGGCAGTCCGCGCATATGCAATCCGCAGACGGCGACCTCCGTCGTCGGCGTTCGGACCGCGAATCGCCGGGCCGCCGCCTCGAGCAACCCTTCCTTCCCGGACGACGCGAACAACGTGACGCCGAACGGCAGCTCGGGTGCCGCCTCGCCGCAAGGAACGGACACGGCGCACAGGTCGAGCAGGTTGCAATGATTCGTGTATTTGCCCATCGCGCTGTTGGTCGCGATCGGATCGTCCCTTACCTGCTCCCGCGTCCACGTGCCTCCGCACGTCGGCATGACGAGCGCGCCGTCGCCAAGAAGACGCTTCGCTTCGCTCTTGAAGCGCTGCAACCGGTGCGCCGCGGCGAAGACGGACGCCGCGTCGTACGTCCCGCTTGCGCCGGAGCGCAGCACGCGTTCCGTTACGGGCCATGCCGTTCCGGGATGGGCCTCGATGAAATCGCCGAGCCCCGCCCAGCGCTCGGCGACCCACGGACCGCCGTATAAAATTTCCGCCGCCTGCGCGAACAGCTCGACGTCGATGCGTTCGACCGGCAGCCCCGTCGCTTCCGCCCGCTCGACCGCGGCGTTCCAGGCGGCTTCGTATGCCTCGGCGTAAGGCCCGTAGAATTCAAGCGGGCCTTTCGGTACGAGCAGCTTGGATGGGAGCGACGAAGGCAACCGCGGAATCGGGCGGGACCACGGATCCAACGCATCCTCCCCCCGCACCGCCTCGTCGACCGCGAGCGCATCCTCCAACGTATGCGCGAACGCCGTCACGCAGTCCAAGCTGGCGCAGGCCGGCACGACGCCTCTCGTCGGCCATGCGCCGACGCTCGGCTTCCAGCCGTAAAGCCCGTTCAACGCGGCGGGCACGCGCCCGGAGCCGGCGGTATCGGTCCCGAGCGCGAACGCCGCATGCCCTCTCGCGACCGCGACGGCCGACCCGGAGCTCGATCCCCCGCTGATCAATTCCCGCCGCAGCGCGTTGTGCGTCTCCCCGTACGGACTTCTTGTGCCGACAAGTCCCGTGGCGAACTGGTCCAAGTTCGTCTTCCCCATCGGAATCGCTCCCGCGGCCACGAGCCGCTCCACGACGGTCGCATGCGTCTCGGGGACGTAGGCGTATTCCGCGCAAGCCGCCGTCGTCGGCAGGCCGGAGACGTCGATATTGTCCTTCGCCGCGAACGGAATCCCCCACAGCGGCGCTTCCTTCGGATCGATCGACCGCAGTCGTTCCAGATAAGGCTTAATGCGCTCCGGCTCCGGCGGCGTTATCCAGACGTTCATCTCCGCATCCTCGTTCGCGCGTCGAACGAGCTCCCGCACCACGTCCTCTGGCGTGATCGTTCCTGCCGCATACTGCTCTCTCAGCCATGCTATGGATAACCGGATCGGTATTTCCGTCTTCGTCGCCATTCATCGCCACCCCCGCAGGTTGTCCTACCCGGATAATGTCAAGCCCTTCTCGCCGCCCGTCTCCTCGACGGGCCGCATCTCGTGCAGCTTCACCGCCAGCTGCAGCTGCAACATTTCATCGCCGACCTCGGCGTTAATGTCGAGCAAATCGTAAATCCGTTCTACTCGATAGTTGACCGTGTTGTAATGCGTGAACATCTCCGCGGCGGTCTTCTTGACGTTCCGATTGTGTTTGAAATACGTCTTCAGCGTATCCAGCAGCGCCGTGCCGTTCTTCTTGTCGTACTCGAGCAGAGGGACGATGTATCGGTCGCGGTACTCCCGGACCTCCTCCGCATCCGGCAGCATATACAGCAGCCGAAAGACGCCGAGCCTTACATAATCGATGCATGGCTCTCTTACATCGCAGATGGCGCTGATGTGCAGAATCTTCTTGGCTTGTTGGTAGCTCTGATGCACATGGTCCACCCGGTCGACCCGATTCCCGATACAGAGCGAAAAGGATCCCTCCGCATCCGCAAGCGCCCCAAGCTCCGCGATTAAGGCGTCCACGGCTCTGCGAGCGTTCTCTTGCGGCGCGACGGCGATCAGGAAGGCGAACCCGCCTTCCAGCAAGGTGGCCTGAATGCGATGACCGGCGAGCCGGACCCGAATCCGCTTGACCGCCTGCTGCAGCTGCTTCAAGGTCGGCTTGCCCGATACCCAGCGGATCGTCCCCGCATGGAAGCCGTGCCCTTCCTCGAGGGGGCACCCGCATGCCTCCGCCCGAATCTTGACATCCTCCGTCGTCACGATCCGCCCCGTCAGCCAATCCTGGAGGAACTGGTCGATATATTTCGCCTCGACCTCTTTCCGCGCGCTCGCATTCATCATTTCGAGCCCAACCAGAATGCCGACCCGATCGATCGTCAGCTGGTCGACGACGGAATGCTCTTGATTCCATTCCAACAAGAGGATGAGACAGTTGGTGTATTGATCGTTGACGGCGGAGACGTAGACGCGGATCCGGCGGTCGCCCACCGTCAAGAAGCTGACGCCGAGCGCGCTGTCCCCTCTCAGCCGGGACCACGTCATTTCGTCTCCGATATGCTTCGCGGCGACCTCCGCCTGAGGCGACAACAGCACCCTGTCATGGTCGTCGACCAAAATGACGGGATTGTTCAGCATTCCGTCGAGCGCCTGCAGAAACTCCTCGATGCCGGCCCCGTGCAGAAGCTGCTGCGACAGCTTCTGGAAGCGGCTCTGCAGGAGAGACAGCTCCCGCGCCTCCTGAACCAAGACGCGCTCCATAATGTCCCGCACGACATCGGAGAAGGCCGTGGACGCCGGCAGCTCGAAGACGGGGAAGCCGAGCTCCTCCGCGATCCGGAGCGCGCGATCCGGGATTCGTTCGATGAATCGTCTCGTCTTGATGCCGAGCGCGGCGACGCCTCTCGCGGCCAACGCGGGGATCATATCGGAGATCGCGTCCGGGTTGTCCCGGAACGGGAATCCGCTCGTAATCAGGAATTCCCCGGGACGCACCCAATCGATGACGTCGGGCACTTCCATGACGTTCACGCGGGTAATCGGGCGATGCAGCCCGTCCGCCCCCGCCAACAGAACCGCTTCCTTCAGCTCGGGAATGAGCGGAATATCCCCGCAAGTAAAGCCGATTTTATTGTCATTCGCCATGGAATCCGCCTCCGCCTCGACTATTTGTTTACGGAATACACATCTTCCACTAACGTCGTATTGAAGAACGAATTCGCCGGAGCCGATGCGTCGACCGGGACGAAGATGCTGATCTGCTCGCTGGGGGCGTCGCCGTCGTTCGCGACGGAATGGAGCACGCCTGCAGGAACCTGGAACGTGTCCCCCGCCCGATAGCTCTTCCACTCGCCGCTGCCGAGCAGCAGCTTCACCTTCCCGACGGTAATGTGAATGACCTCGACGACGTCGTGAACGTGCGGAAGCACTTGGCCGCCGACTCCGATCTTCTCCCATAGAATCGAGCTCATTCGAATGCCTAGAGCATCGGCTTCCGCCGCGGATACGATCTCCCGGTGATACAATTCAATATGGTTCGGCATCAAGTCCCAATTCATGGTTTCGCCGGTCAACACCTTCGTTTCTTTCATCAGCGTCATCGCGCGTTCCTCCCGGTTCTATGGTTGTTTTCTTCGGAAAACGGCCGCCACCGGGCCGCCGCCCGCGGGGCCTTGGTGCTCCGCGCCGCCGGACACGTAAATCATCGGGTCGCCGCTTACGTAGGCTAGAACCCCTCCGACGACCGCGCGGGCATGCCGGGTATGATTGATATCCGAATCGTTCAGCATCGTATGCCTGCGATCCCGAACGAAGCCGCTCGGGTCCGCCTCCGCCTTCGCCAACACTTGCGCGAGCTCGGCTTCGGGGTGCGCGTCCAACAAGCGGCGAAGCGCGTCGCCGTCGACGGCGTCCTTCATGACGCCGTGATCGATGAAGAACGGTCCCTCCGCGTTCGCCGAGTTCCCGAATACGATCACTTCGCAGCAGATCAGCTCGCTGCCGGCCGAGGTGGAGGCTACCTCGCTATATTTCTCCCACGCTTGGCAGATGTCCGCTTCGACCAACGCCGCCCCGTCGATCTCGCCTAACGCGAGCGCCGTTCCGAGCGCGGACGCCCCTCGCGAGTAACCCATGGATTTGTACGTGTCCTCCGTGACGACCGCTTCGCCGCGAGCCGACGCTTCGCGGATCGCGTCCGTCGTCAGCAGCGGACACTTGATTTGAACGAAATGCACGTCCGCGGCGTCCTCGATCCCCGCCTCCGCGACGGCGGCGCGGACGGCTTCGGCGACCGCCCCCACCTGCGCCATCCGCCCGATTTCTTCGGGGCGGAAGTCCCTCGTACGGCGGACTCCGATCGCGAGCGACTTCGTTCCGCCCGAGGGCTTCTTGGCGTTCGGCGTTCGGCTGATGACCGTCAGATGCGGACTTAAGACGCCCTCGGTCCCGCCCGACATCACATAAGAGATGCGGGAAGCCGCGTCGCCGATCCGTCCCTCGAAGAAGCGCTGCAGCGTCTGAACCGCGTACCCTCGGGTAAAGTCGTTCACGCAGCCGTTCCCCTCCGTCTTACCCAACACGGCGACGACGTCCCGCGGCTCGATCGATCCGTCTCGGATCGCCTCGCCCAGCGCCGAGACGTCGCTCGGGGAACGCGTCGGAATACGTACGATCGAACATTTCATGCTTCATCGACCCTTTGCCAAAAGATGACTTTCTTCTCCAACCAGGCGATAGCCCAGAACAACGCCAACCCGCAAGCGGCGGAAGCGATGATCGCGGAAAACATAACCGGAGTATCCATATGATAAGAAGACACTAACACCACGTACCCTAACCCCTTGTTCGCTCCGACGAATTCGCCGACGATCGCCCCGACGATCGCGAGGGAGCTGGAAATCTTCAAGGCGGATAACACGTAAGGCAGACTGGTCGGCAGCCGAAGCTTCCAGAACATGTCCCACTTCGACCCCTTGTACGTCGAGAACAGCTCCCACGCTTCATGCTCGATCGCCTTTAATCCTTTCACGCTGTTGACCAGAATCGGGAAGAAGCAAATGAGCATGGAGGCGACGACTTTGGACGAATACCCCGTCCCCATCCAGACGACGAGCAAGGGCGCCAAAGCGACCAACGGGGTCGTCTTGAGCGCGATCGCGAGAGGGAACGCCCCTTTTTCGATCGGCTTGGAATGTACGAAGATGACGGCGGTGAGCAGCCCCAGCACGTTAGCGATGAGAAAGCCGACCAACGCCTCAAGCAGCGTGACCGTCATATGCGACGCCAAGCTCGCGTCCATCGACGAGACGACCGACGAGGGCGCCGGCAGCAAATAGACGGGGATGTCGAACCATCGAACGGCGAGCTCCCACAAGACGACGAAGGCGGCCGCGAATCCGAGCGGATAAAGCCCGTTCTTGAATTGCTCCTTCACTGATCCTTCACCCGCTTTCTTAATTCCTTGACCGTCTGATAGAACGCCGGGTGCTCCTCCATTCCGACGACTCTCGGACTCGGGAGCGGCACCGGGACGATTGTATCCACGCCGGCCGGTCTCGGGGACATCATGACGACGCGGTCGGACATGATCACGGACTCCTGAATGGAGTGCGTGACCATGACGATGGAGCTGAGGCTGCTCTTCGGATTTTCCCACAGCCGGAGCAGTTCGAAGTTAAGCTTCTCCCTCGTGAACTCGTCGAGCGCGCCGAACGGTTCGTCCATGAGCAATATTTCCGGGTCCGCGGCGAGCGCGCGCGCAATGGCGATTCGCTGCTGCATGCCTCCGCTGAGCTGATGCGGGAAGTGGCCGCGGAAGTCCTGCAGCCCTACAAGCTGCAGCGCGCTCTCCGCCTTTTCCTTGCGTTCCTGTTTGGAAAGCTTCTTGTTCGGCCCCATCGTCAGCGTCAGCTCTACGTTTTGGACGGCCGTCAGCCATGGCATCAAGACAGGCTTCTGGAACACGATGCCGATGCTCGGCTTCTTGGACGCGTAGGCCACTTCGCCGCCGCGGTCCGGCTTCAAGAGCTCCAGCATGAGCCGGAGCAGCGTCGACTTCCCGCAGCCGCTCGGGCCGAGGATCGAGACGAATTCGTTCTTATAGATATCAAGGGATACGTTATTCAGCACTTGGACCGCCCCGAAGGAGAGGGAGCACTGTCTCAGCGAAATCGCGACCTCGCGATTCCGGGGCTCCGCCGCCTCCTGCCGTCCGTTTGCGCCTTGCTGCAACTCGATCGCCTTCGCCAACATGCGCCTCTCCTCCTATTCCAAGAATTCGTTCGTGAACACGTCCTCCATCGTTTGCTCCGCCTTCTGGAACCCTAAGCCCATCAAGCTCTCTTGCAAGGTCGTCCACGCCGTCTCGTCCATCTTGCCGAGCGGCAGGTTGTCCGGCTGCAGCAGCGGAACGCTTGCTTTCATCATGTTCACTTCGTGCTCGAGCGTCAGGTTATCGGCATACTCGAGGCCGAACGCCGCCGCTTCTTCCGGGTTTTCCAACGCGTACGTCCACCCCTTCATGGAAGCCTGTACGAATCCCTTGACCAGCTCCGGATCCTTCTCGATCAACGCTTGCGTCGTGAACAGCGTATCGGCATAGAAGTTGATGCCGTAGTCGCCAGGCTTAATAATATTCACTTCATGTCCGAGCTCTTCCACCGCGAGCACCTCGTTGATGACGTATCCGGGCCATACTTTCACTTGACCGCTGAGCAGCGGGCTTAGATCGAACTTGATCGGCATCTCTTCGATCGATTTCGCCTCGACGCCGGCGCTTTCCACCATCGCCCGGAACGTCAGTTCCTCGTTCCCGCCGAGCTTGACTCCCGCCTTCTGGCCGACGAGATCCTCCACCTTCGTAATCCCGGATTCCTTCAGGCTGAACAGCACGAACGGCGTTTCGCGATAGATCGTCGAGATCGCCGTCACCGGCACGCCTTTCTCTCGCGCAAGCAGGATTTGGTCCGCGCCCGTGACGCCGAATTCCTCGCTGCCGGAGGCGACCATCTGCACGGAAGGGAAATCGGAGCCGCCTGGGCGAATCTCGACATCCAAGCCCGCTTCTTCGTAGAATCCCTTCTTCACGGCGGCATAGAACCCGGCGAACTGCGCTTGATGCACCCACTTGAGCCGCAGGACGACTTTCTTCAAGCTCTTCGGAGCCACTTCTTGGACTTCGGACGAAGCGGACGGCGCGGGAGACGCGGTTTGCGCATTCGAGCCTCCGCCGCAGGCCGACAACAGCAGGAGCATGAACGACATTGCGATCAGTACGGGTTTCTTCTTATTTGCTTTTCCCCACATAGCTACCACTCCGATTTTTTATATTTTTTTAAAATCTCTCTAACGCTTTCAAAACGCTGGCGGAACTCGCTACGCTGCCGAACACGCCGCCCTGCATCGTCACCATCTTCAGCGCCGCCCGGTGATTTCCCTCGTCCGTCGCGCCGGTGCAATCTTCTAGGATCAAGCATTCGTACCCGCGGTCGTTCGCCTCCCGCATCGTCGTGTGGACGCAAACGTCGGTCGTGATTCCCGTAAGAATGAGATGCGTGATGCCTCTATTCTTTAGGACGAGGTCCAGATCCGTCGCATAGAAGCTTCCCTTGCCGGGCTTGTCGATAATCGGTTCCCCTTCGATCGGAGACAGCTCCTCGACGATCTCCCATCCCGGCTCGCCCCGGACGAGGATGCGTCCTTTCGGACCGAGCGAGCCGATCTCGGCTCCCGCTCGTCGGCTTCTCCACCGTTTGTTCGCCGGCAAATCGGACAAATCCGGCTTGTGGCCCTCTCTGGTATGGATGACCGTGAAGCCCTCGATTTGCCGGACGCGCTCCAACAACGTCTTGATCGGTCCGATAGCCCTCGCCGTCAGCGATAAGTCGTACCCCATCCGCTCGACGTAGCCGCCCTTGCCGCAAAAATCGATTTGCATATCGATAATGAGCAACGCGGTCTTCGTGGGATCTATCCTAACATCATAGGGCCATGGGTATGGTGAAGCATCGACGGTCGCCATCGTTTTACGTCCCCTTTCTGAGAAAAACAATAGATTGTCTAGTCGTCGTCAACCAAACCTGAATGTCAATTTGCTGAATTTGGGTTGACCGACTTGCCATGTGTCATATTATATTACAACAATTTGGCGATGTCTTTATATTTTTCACAAACTGACGGCTATTCTCATTGTAAAAATGAACAAATCATTGTTTTTACGTCATGTTTTATTACATTAACAACCACCCTTCTTGCAACTTCGCCTGCTTCTTCAAAGCACTTCCGGATACTCCGATTTCTCTTTAATCAGCGGAATAAACCACGCGCGAGAACCCGATTCCTTAGCGAAATTAATATAATTTTTCATAACGATTTGATAGTTTTGTTAGGTTATATAACAAATTTGCGTTACGTCCATTGACGCAAAATCATCCCCTGACTAGTATGAAAAGCGTAGACGCCTTCGTCGCGGGGTGCATTTTACAAGTTCCGGCGTCGGTCAGGAGGTGCCCAGCTCGAGTCCACCGTCTTAAAAGAAAGAAGGAATCATGCCGATCAAAAACAGGGATCTTGGAGAGGAGCCTGGATATGAAGATCATGAGGTTGAGGAAACGAAGCGTTACAGCGTTATTGGCGGCGATGGTATCGGCGTCTCTCGTAACCGCCGCGCCGGCGGCGACGGCGACGGAGGAGTTCCTTTTCGAGGAGATTACGCTGTCTCAGCTGCAGGCCGGCTACGCCAAAGGGGAATATACGGCGGAAGAAGTGGTGAAGGCTTATCTCGAGCGGATCGAGAAATACGAGGCTTCCTATAACGCCTTCACGACGATGAATCCGAACGCGCTGGAGGAAGCGCGGGAGATCGATCGACTTCGCGCGTCGGGCGAGCCGCTCGGGAAGCTGGCGGGCGTCCCCATCGTCATCAAAGAAGCGGTAGATATGGCGGGCTTTCCTTCGACGATGGGCTGGGAACCGTTAGCCAAGGAGCTCGGGGGCATCGAGCTGATCCCGGAACGCGACGCTCCGGTCGTAGCCCGCTTGAAGGCTGCGGGAGCGATCATTCTGGGAAGAACGAACATTCCCGCCTTCTCCTCCTCCGGCACGAGAGCCACGACGAGCTGGGACGGAGATACCTATAACGCGGTCGACGCGAAATTCGTCCCGGGGGCGAGCAGCAGCGGCACCGCGACCGCCGTCTCGGGCAATATGGCCGTACTCGGGATCGCCGAGGAAACCGGCGGATCGATTCAAAATCCCGCCGCGGCTCAAGCGCTGGTCGGCATTAAGCCGACGTTCGGACTCGTCCCGAACGCCGGGGTCGTTCCGCTGGCCGGCAGCACGCGCGACGTCATCGGACCGCACGCACGAACGGTGCGCGACGCCGCGGTCATGCTCGACGTGATCGCGGGATACAGCCATGAGGATCCGAAAACGATCGCCTCGATCGGCAACATTCCGAAGTACGGGTATACCTCGAAGCTTAATAAGTTGGCGCTCAAAGGCAAACGAATCGGATTATACGGCCCGGGTTGGCGGAATCAGGAGCTTACGGAGGAAACTCAGGAACTGTACGATAAAGCGGTTGAGGAATTGGAGAAGCAGGGCGCCGTCGTCATTCCCGATCCTTTCGCCGACACCGGCTTCGCCGAATACGTCAAGGCGAACGGCTCCGTGGGCATCGAGTCCGTTATTTACGATATGGAAGATTACTTAGAGCGGTTAGGTCCCGACGCCGCGATTCATTCGGTAGAGGAGCTTCTGGAGAAAACGGGGGAGATGCCTTCCGTCTTTAACCGGTACGAAGGCAACTTGCCGGATCCGGACGGCGTCGCGGATTTGTCGAAATTCGTAGAGGTTCGTACGAAATACTTAGAATACATCAACGAGACGATGGATAAATTCGATCTGGACGCGCTCGTGTATCCGCAGATGTTCAAGGAAACGCCGCTCCTAAGCTCCGAGGACAACATCGGCGCGACGACGGTTTCCGAAATCAACGTCGCCGGCGTTCCGTTGGTGACGGTGCCGTCGGGTTACTACGACAGCGGGTCCCCCTTCGCGATCGTCTTCGTCGGGAAGTTGTGGAGCGAAGCCAGCTTGCTCGGGATGGCGTTCGATTACGAACAGGCCACCCAATCCCGCGAAGCGCCGACGCTCGTCGTAAAGCCTTAATAGAAAGGGAGCCCCGCCGTTCTCCTGGCGGGGCTCCCTTTAGTTTCTAGCCGTACTATGTACTCACGAAAGCTTCTCGAGATAGTCTCTCAATGCTTCGTTAACGATCCTCGTCTTCTCCCCTCGTTCTCCTTGGCAATATGCGTCTAACTTTTCCTTGAGCTCGTTTCGGATCCAGAAGGTGTCCCGTTTATAAAGTTCCTCGAATTTCTTGCGTTTCTCCCGCTTCCGAGGCCCGCCTTGAGGCGCTGCACGATCGATCTTTGCGTTTTCGTTTTCGTTTGCGTTTTCGTTTACGTTTACGTAATCTTCCGTTTTCGACTCGCCATCGGCCCCGCTCGTATCGATCAGCTGCGTATGAACGCTCGCGCCGTTCGAGTTTCGAATCTTATTCTTAATGCGCTCCATCGCGTTAGACACGTTCCAACAACTCCTTTACGAACCCGTGGTATTGATGCACGGCTTTCTTCAGCTCGGGATTATCCTGGAATCCGTTGATGGATAACCTTCCGGTCGCCGCGCTTCGCGTAAGAATCGTCTCGAAGCAAATATCCTTGTACTCCTCCTCCACCAGCTCGACCAACGCTTTGTTGTCCGTCCGCCTCGTGTCGATCATGCAGCGCAGAATGCCGCCGATCTTCAGCTCCTTGTTTACGAGCTCTTGGACATGCACGCATGTTTCCAAGAATCGCCCCAACGCGGAATAACAAAACTTGCTCGTCTCGAACATCGCCACGACCGCATGCGACGCCGACAACGCATTGATCGTCTGGTCGCCGAGCGCCGGCGGCGTGTCGATGATGATGTAATCGTAATCGTCCTGCACGTTTTCCAGCGCTTCTTTCAGAACCAGGGAACGATTCCCGCGATATTGTTCATAGAGCCACGAAGGGAAGCGCGCCAGATGATCCTCCGCCGGAATCAGATGCAAGGCGTCGGAGATGCGGCGGACATAGGGTTTCGCGTCTTTCTCCTTCAAAGCTTCGAAGATCGTCGCGCCGTGGAAATCGTAAATATCTTGTTGGGTGAGCAGTTCCGTCAGGTTGCCTTGGGAGTCTAGGTCGATCGCCAACACTTTATAGTTCTGGCTTAATAGATAGGCGGTTACGCCCGAAGTCGTCGTTTTGCTGGAGCCGCCTTTTTGAATGCCGAACGTAATGATCTTAGCTGCCATGCTTCTGCCTCCTGCCGGTAAGGGAAATCTATTCCTTAAAAATACCACAAAAACATAGATTCACCTACGTTTTTGTAAATGTTGATGTGTGCGTTTACGATATTGTCTACATATACGTTTACGTATACGTCCAAATCGAAAAAGAAAAACCCGCCGTTCTCCGCTTGGGAGAATCGGCGAGCATATGCGCGAAACCCTATAGGCCCGGTGGGGGTCGAACCCACAACCTACCGGTTAAGAGCCGGTTGCTCTGCCATTGAGCTACGGACCTTCAATGACAATACGAGTATGGTATCACAAGTAGAATAGGGTTTCAACTAGCTTTCGTCACGATTTGTCGTTCTTCGTCATTCTTCGTCTTGTTCTACCACTCGCACAGCATAAACGAGCTGCATCGCCGGCCGACCGTTCGCGCCAATGATCACGCACACGGTCGTAACGCCCGGTCGAAGCCCCGTAATCGAAACCGTCGTTCGATCATGGGTGCATTCCAGCACCTCCGCATTCCCGCTGATGCATTTCAGTACGCTAAGTCCGGGCTTCAGCGGGATTCGGAGCGTCCGGGTATCTTCGACCCCGACGGTAATCTTCTTCTTCCCATGGTTTCTCACGCGTATCCACCTCCGTTCCTCTATTTCTATAATTATATGAATAGAGAATCGAATCGGACTGTACGCTTGTCTCGCCGCTACGGGAAGAGGTTAATGAGAAGCACCGGCACGCCGATCCCGAGCAACCACAGCATCGGAATCAGGTTTACGGCGACCGCCGCGCGCGCCTTACGGGTCCGAAGCACCCAAGCCAAGACGGAGCATACGAGCCCGGCTATCGGATACAGCCCGATCGCGGTCACGATGCCGACGGCCAGCCAGCTGAAGCCGGAGTCGAAGCCCATGAAGGAAATTCCCCAGATCAAAAACCAGAAAGGCAGGAAGATCGTATACGCGATTTGCGTGAGGATCAGAAACTTTTTCATAGAAACCCTCCCTTACGAAATTAGAACAACGCGTTCCAAATTTGGTCGATCCCGACGATGAAAAATATCCATAAGCCTACCATGACGTGGGAAACGGAAGCCCCTAGCAAGGAGCGCTGGCGCGAATACATCCAACCCCAGGCTTCCAAGTCGCTCGCTTCAACCCGCCATACTCCCCCTGCGCTCCCGCTCCGCCGAATCATTAAAATCGTCAAGGAATTATAGCACGATTCCCGATCGGCGGAGGGGAAATTGGGTAAAAATTCCCAAGAAAAAAGGAGCATCCCCGCCGGACTGCAGCGGAATGCTCCCTTTTCCCCAAAAAACGTACTATTTCGTCGCCAAGATGTTATCGATTTCGCTCTTTAACAACAAATACCGATGGATGCTTCGCGAGATAGAAACCTTCGTGAGTTTATGTTTATCGACATAGGATTTCATGTGATCCTTGGAAAGTCCCAGCGACTTGCCCGCCTCCGTCACGGTTAACACTTCTTCGTTGCTGGTCGCGTTGAACGTCGCCTTCACCTTCAAATTCCAATCTTGAAATGTATACAAATGGGTCAACCTCTCCGGTTCCTTCTCGATCGGAACCTCTTCAGTATACCATGAGCGGAGAGATATCCCTAGCCGTTACGCCGATATGGAAAAAGAACGAGGGCCGCCCGCCGGCAGGCATCGCCTGACCTTGGACAGCCCTCTCTTCGATATCTATTCCATTACCGTCTGGCGTAGAAGCCGACGAACGCTTTCGTGTCGAAATCGAACGCGACGGTCAACGGCCCGAGAAGCTCGTCTTGCGAGGTCTGGTACGTCACCGTCACCAGATTGCCGTTCGCCGCTTGAATGTCCGCGAGCAGCTTCTTCTGCTCCTCCGAGTTCTCCAGTACGCCCGAATCCTTCGCCGATACGATGGATACGATCGCTTCCTCCGGCTTCGTCGTAATGTCCGACGCTTGCTCTGCGACCAGCGCCCACGCGAGGTCGCGGTATTCCTGCGCCGCCTCCGGCGTCATCTTGCCGGACGCCGGCGCCTCATCTCCGAGAACGACGAGATAGAACAACGGGCTTTGCGGCGGAAGGCTCTTCGTCATGATCGGACCGTAGTACGCGCGGACTTTCGTTCCGGCTTTCAGATCTTCCCAATCGACCGATTCGCCTTGCGCGGTCATGACGGCGGTTTCCTTGCCGGCGTTCAGCGTCAACGTCGTCACGACTTCGCCGTCCTTCGTCTCGCCGAACTTCACCTGCCAGCCGTCGTCCGTCCGTTCGACCGATTGAACGACGTCTTCCTTCGCCAAGCGCTCGGCGCCGACGGTGATCTTAGCGGCGTGGGATTGTCCCGGGAAGCTCAACGCCATGACCGGCCCGTATTCGACGACGATCTGCGTGCCTTCCTTCAAATCCTCGGCGGATACGGCCTTGCCGGCTTCGTCGACGATCGTCGTCTCTTCGTCCGCGTACAAGATGACCCATCGGTTCGAGCCGTGCCCGAGGAACTCGATCCGGAATCGTCCGTCTTCCATCTCCGCGATGTCCGCGATCACTCCGGTGCCCATTATATATTCGACTTCGTCTTCCTCCTCCGCGTTGCCGGTAATGGCGATTTCGTTCTTACCGGCGTCGTAGCTCACTTCGTAGCCCAAGCCGGTCGCCGCGTCTCGCAGCGGAAGATACGCCTTGCCGTCGATATAGACGGGAACGATGGACGTCTTCTCGCCGTTCACGACGACGGAAACTTCATGATTCAGAATGCCGGATACTTTCTCGAACAACGACTGCGCTCCGACGGATGCCGTAGCAGCCATTAAGCCGGCCACGGTCATGACGGCGATTATTTTTTTATGTTTCATTATCGATATATCCCCTATCCTATTAGGTGTGCGTGCCATTGTGGGTCAACGTTGACAATCATTCAGACGGGGGTCGTTTTCGAAAGGTTGCACCGGTCCGGGAAATGCGCAATCCTGCCTAGAAAAGGACGAAAGCCCCGGCCGGACGGCCAGGGCGCGTTACGTCTTCGATTAGCTTTCGAACCAACATTGCTCTTGCCAAAAATGCCCGTTCCAAACGTACTCGCAATACTCCGCCGTCGTCTCTCGAACTTCGAGCGACTGCAGCTCCGGTCGGGTCCACGTTCGTTTCGGCTGCGAGACGACTTGACGTTCTTTCCCTTCCATACGCTTATTCCTCCGCTCGGTTAATAAGATCCTGCGCCGGTGAAGACGCCGGTCACGAAATCCATCTTGTTCATCGGCCCTTCAATATTTCCCGCTTGATCCTCGCTGTAATACTCCACCGTCTTCGTGATACCGGCTTGCGCCGCGAACGGAGCGGCATACGTCATCCATGCGCCTCCGTTGATGCGGTAGCGCGTCGTCTTCGTCCCGGACCCGTCTTGCGCATCGGACGCTTGCAGCGTCGTGACGAACCCGCTGATATATTGCTTCCCTTGCTTGCTCGTGGCGAAGATCGGGTCGAAGTGATACAGCGTGACCGGCGCCGTCCGATCCAGCTTCAGCTCCATGAACTTCGAAGCTTCTACATTGCCCGCGTTGTCGACGCTTCGGTACTCGTACGTAACGATTCCGTCTTGCGCGAGCAGGATCGGCCCCGTGTATACGTTCCACGCACCGCCGTTCACGCGGTATTCGGTCTGCTTAACGCCGGAGACGTATTCCTCCGCCGCCGCGCCCGCCCCCGCGTCCGTCGCCGTAAGCGTCAGCGTAATGTCGGACCGGTGCCACCCGTTCGCGGGATTCGGTCCGTACACCGATTCGGCTACGGCCGTCGTCGTCGGCGGCAGCGTGTCGACCGGCTCCGGAGGATCCTTCAGCTCATACAGCCGCTCGATCTCTTCTTCGGTCAGCGGGTAGTTGAACATACGGAAATCGTCCATCATGCCGTTGAAATATTCCGTCGCTCCCGGCGGATCGAACCCGATCGTCAGCTTCTCGTTCGTATTGGCGAACACGCCCTTCCAAGGAATGGAGGTTTTGTATTCCCCGTTGATATAGTATTTCGCCGTCGATCCGTCCCAGGTCACGGTAGACATATACCATTCCTTATTCGGCATCGGCGTATTCGGGAACAGATGCGTATACCCCGGCCGGTCGCCGCTCACCAGACGCATGCCGGGCGAAGCGCCCCAGCCGTCGTGCAGGAACGAGTACGGCCCGTAATTTTCCGTGTGGCCCTTCGACAGAATCGGAGCGTAGCCCCCGGTACCGCCGTTCTCCTTATAGATCCACATGGAGAAGCTGAAGGATGTGGCCAAATCCAGCGAATCGCTGTCGTCCACGAGCACCCCGCTCCTGCCGTCGAACTTCGCGGCCTGGCCGATCAACCCTTCGACGAAGGTCGGATTGCCGATCGTGGACGTGCCGTGGTTGCCGTTCCCCGAGGAGTCCTGGAAGTTTCCGTCGAACGTGTAGAGCGCGATTTGCCGAGGCGTCTGCTCCGCCCGCGCGGTAATGTGCACGGAATCCCGGCCTACGCCGCCGTCGTCGTCCGTTACGGTCAGCGTCGCCGCATAGACGATGTCGGGGGCGTCCTTGGCCATAACGGGATAAGCATGATCGAATTGGCATGCGGTCGACGTCTCGCCGTCGCCGAAGTCCCATAAGCAAGTATGACGATCGTCGCGGCCCGCATCCATGATTCTGGCGTTGCCTTGGTATCTCTGGCCGCCGAGCACCGTCACGTCCGTCCCGGCGTCGACGAAGGGGGCGACGTTCTCCGGGGCGATCGGCTTCTGTACCTGGTACGTCTTCCCGTCTTGCATCTCGACGGTCAGCGTCGCCAGGTACGTATTGCTGTCCCAATAATAGTGCGAAACCTTCATTCCGTAATCCGTATAGGAGTTATCGCCGAACGTCCATGTACTGCTCTTGATCAGACCCTGATCGCCGCCGGCCGTCGTGTTGACGAGCATGACCGACTCGCCCTCTTTCGGCGTTGCCGGAACGAACTCGAAGTCGACGGGTTCGACGGTTTGCTCCAAGGTGAAGCTGTCGGACTGTCCGTCGGCGTCCGTGACGGTCAACGTGACCGGATAGGTGCCCGGCCCCGGGAACGTATGCGTCGGCTCCTTCTCCGTACTGATCGGACTTTCGTCTCCGAAATCCCACGACCAGGAGACGATATCGTCGTTCTTATCCGTCGACAGGTTCCGGAACGTCACCGTGTCCCCGCCGATCTGGCCGGTCTTCGCCTTGAACTGCTGCGTGGAGATGACCCCGCCTCCCCCTTGGGAAGAAAGCGGTCTGTACAAGATATACTTCGCTTCCATCGGCTTCGGAAGCATGAATTCCTGAAGCTCGCCGTTATCGGCCAACGTGCCGGCGATGACGGTCGAGAAGTCGTCGTCGTCCAGGCCGTCTTTCGAAATCGCGACCTCGAACGCCTTCACCCGTTGGTCCGCGAAGGCAGGTCGCGGCCGGATTTGGATCCGGTCGATGAGATACGACTTGCCGTCCGCAAGGCCGATCTTCACCCATTGGTCGGTTCCCGTCCTCGTCGCCCATGGGTTATGGTAGTCGAGCTTCAACATATTTTCCGCGCTGTGCCCCGAATCGTAATTGCTCGAGACGGCTTCGATCGTCGCCCGCTCCTCGAGCAAAGCGACGTTCTTGCCCGCCGTGACCGGGTTGAAGAACGCTTGCGGCACCTCGGACGCGCCGATCAGGAACGAGACTTGCTTCGCGGTCTCGACGTTGCCCGCGTAGTCCGCGCTTCGATAGGCGACGGTGTACGATCCGTCCGCGCCGAACGTGACCGGCGACGAATAGACGGTCCACGCTCCCCCGTCGACCTGATACTCCGTCTTGGCGACGCCGCTGCCGCCGTCGAAAGCTTTGAGCGTGACGGTAACCGGGGAACGGTAATAGCCTCCCGTCCCGTCGGGCGCGGACGGCGACAATACCGCCGTCGTCGCGGGCGGCGTCACGTCCGCCGTGCTCCAGGCGACCGTCGCAGGATTCGACGCCAGCGCCCCGACCTTCGCGACGGCCTGATCGGCGCCCTCTTGCGTGCCGGTGTACCGGAACGTCGCTACGCCGTTGTCGTCCGTCGAAGCCGCGAGCGTCGCCGGATGCGCGCCGGTCACCTCGAGCGTCGCCGGCGTGCCGGCGACCGGTCGGCCTTCCGCGTCGAGCACCGTCGCCTGCAGCGTATGGACCGCGCCCAGCTCCAGCGTCGCGCTCGCCGGGGCGAGGCTGACGACGGCCGGCGGTTGCCGCTGCGCCGCCTTGACGATCCAACTGACAAGGAAGGTGCCGCCGAGCGGATTCGAGTCGGAGACGAGCGCCTCGACGGCATGGAGGCCCACGGCGGTCGGACGATACGCGAACGTCTCTCCCGTCTGTCCCGTCGTCGCGCCGTTCACGAACCATTCGATGCGGATCGGGTCGTTATCCAAATCCAGCGCCTGGATTCGGTAAGACGTTTCCTCGCCGACGTACTGCTCCACCTGCCGCCCGGCGGGCGTCCGCTCGACCAACGCCGGCATCCGGTTCACTTCCCCGACGGCGATCCGAGCGTAGTGGACCGCCTGCTTGCCGTTGCCGTCCGTGACCCTCAGCCCGACGAGCCCGTAGAACGGCCGGTGATACGTATACGTCGCGATGACGCCTTGCGCGTCGTCGAACGCCCCGTCGCTGTCCAGGTCCCACTCGTACGCCGTCAGCGGGACGTCCCCTCTCGATCCGCCGCCGTTGAACGTAATGACCTGGCCTTCGTTGCCGGTATACGGACCTCCCGCGCTTGCATATGGGTCGTCGTCGACGACGGTCGGATCTTGCAGCAGTCGGTTGACGAGGTCGACGACATGGCCGCCGAAGTCGACCAGATTCGCGCCGAACGCGTTATTGTCGCCGATAATGCCCGACCCTTCCGCCAGCATCGCCGCCTTCGTAAATTCGAAATCCATAGCTAAAAATTCGGCTTTGAACTGCTCGATGTCGGCCGGGGTCATGCCGAGCGAGGCGAAGTGCCGCCCCTCTTCCTCGGTGAAGCCCGAGGCCGTCACCCGCGCTTGCAGCTCGACCAAAGCCGCGGCCTTCCCGTTCAGCGCCGCCGTATCCTCGGCGAATACTTGGTTGAAGCGCGAGACGCTGAAGTTCGTCAGCTGCAGCTGATCCAGCAGCAAGTTGACGTTGTCGCTGAGCGCCTTGCCGTGCGTTAACGCCCAATTCACGTCGCCCATCACTTGCGCGCCTTGATAACGCTCCAACAGCGTCCACATTTGGCGGGTGATCGCTTGCTCCTTGGCGACTTCGTTCACGAGAGATTGCATGGAAACTTCTAGAGGCGTATGATCTTGAAAATCGAGAAGAACCCGCTCTCCCAACGGGGTAATATGCTTGTAGTCCGGATCCGGCGGGTCGTCTTTGATGCCCTGATAATGCTTCGCCTGATTGGCGAGCTGAAGCAACGCCATCGTTCTCGGATCTTGGAGGCCGCTGCGCATGAGGAAATCCACGAACTTTTCGTTCGGGTTTCGGCCGGCGTCCGCCGCCTTCGCGAGATTGAACAACTTTTCCGCATGCTTCTTATACTTTTCCCAACGCTCCGCCAGCTTCCCGGCGTCTTCCTTCAGCTGCGTCAGATCGAGCGGCGGAACGACGCCGGTCGTGAACTCTACCTTGAATGCGGGATCGATCACTCCGTCGACGAGGGCATTGTACTTGCCGTCTTGGCATTCGTCGAATACGATGGCGTACTCGCCGGGAGGAATCTTCCCCACAGGTCCGGTAAACCCGATCGTCTCGGAGATGAAGAGGCCGGTCGACAAGCTCATGACGCTGTTCGGCTTGCCGCCTCCCGCATCCTTCAGCTCTTGGCCGTCGGAGGTCAGCGGATGGATGCTGCCGCTCTTCACGATGAACAAGTCGGTCCATGTGGTCAGTCCGTCGGGAAAGCCTGCCGGGCAATGCGGAATCATCTGCATCTTCCCGTTGTAGATCGTAATGTTGGCGTTGCCTCCGAACGTGGTGTAGTCGTTCCCCTCCTTGCTCCACATGATCCACTGGCCCAGCACTCCCGTGCTTGCGTTCGCCGCCTGCGGCAAGACGCCGAGCAGCAGCAGGCACGATAACAACATCAATACCGTCTTGCGATAAATGTCGATCACTCCCGTCATGAAAAAATAAATCAGCCTTTCCATCCGATCCTGAAATATTGATACAAATTGTATCACGCCACATAACTCTAACAGGCGGCCGACATTTAAACAACGGCGGAAAACGCAGAAAAACCACAGTATTGTTCTTTATTAAGAACGTTATTGTGGTTTCTCTACGGATTTTGAAGTTTATCGCGTTTTCTTTTCTCGAAGCTATTTCACTACCGCCCAGAAGCAAGGCTTGGGCTCGTGGGAATCGTTAAACAGCATCGGCCACGTTCTGCGTTCTTTCCCCGGAAAATGATCCAGCCACGTATAGTCGTCCGCGGCTCCCCAGAACGTTACGCCCGTGATCACGTCCTTGTATTCGCGGTACAGGTCGAAAATTTCTCCGTATCGCACGCGCTGCTGCTCGACCATCTCTTCGGTCGGCTCCGTCACGTCCCGGCGCTTGTCGTCGTTCCGGAACATCGGCAGATCGAGCTCCGTAATTTGCAGCTGCAGACCCAAGGACGCGAACCGCTCGATCGTGATCCGCATCTCCTCGATGGAAGGCTCGTAAATGTTATAATGCCCCTGCATACCGATGCCGTGAATCGGCGTTCCGCGGTCGAGCAGGTTCTTGACGAGCGTATACATCTTCTCCCGCTTCTCCGGAACCGCCTCGTGGTAGTCGTTATAGAACAGCAGCGCGTCCGGATCGGCTTGATGCGCATACTCGTAAGCCTTCTGGATGTAGTCCTCGCCGACGAGCTCGAGCCAGCGGCTGCGGCGCAGCAAGATGTCCGCATCTTTGTCGTGGATCGCCTCGTTCACGACGTCCCAGCAATAGATCGAACCGCGGTATCGCCCGACGACGGCGTCGATATGCGACTTCATGCGAGACAGCAGCAGCTCCCGGGAGGCCGGGCCGCCGTCCTTCCCTTCGAACACCCAGTCCGGCGTTTGATTATGCCATACGAGCGTGTGCCCCCGCATGCGCATGCCGTGCTTCTTCGCGAAACCGACGATGACGTCGGCTTTCTCGAACGTAAAGACGCCTTCCTCCGGCTGGATTTCCTCGGGCTTCATATGATTTTCCGCCGTCAAGCTGTTGTAGTGGCGCGCGATCAGCGGGCCCGCCGCTTCCAGCGTCGCCGGGTTGACCGCGGCGCCGATCGGGAAGGTTTCGGCGAACGCTTCGTGCAACGCGGGAACGCGTCCCTTTTCTACATGGTCACTCATGTTCGGTCCCTCCATCGTAAGACTTACACGGCTGCGACGATTATCCCTTGACGCTGCCCATGACAAGCCCTTTCATGAAAAACTTCTGCAAGAACGGATAGAGCAGCAATACCGGCAACGACGCGAGGAACACTTGCGCCGCCTTGAACGTCCGGTCGGACACTTCGTTCATGTCCAACAGCTCGTTGCCTGACACCGCGTTCAGCTCCGGCGTAATGATGATCGTCTGCAGGTAGCTCTGAAGCGGATAATTCGCCGGCGAGTTCATATAGATCAATCCGTCGAACCAGGAATTCCAGTGATGTACGACGGTAAACAACGTCACCGTCGCGATCGCCGGCAGCGACAGCGGGACGAAGATTTGCCACAGGATCCGCCAATGACCGGCGCCGTCGATCAACGCGGCTTCTTCGATTTCCTTCGGCAGGTTCCGGAAGAAATTCATGAGCAGGATGACGTTGAACACCGGGACCGCGCCCGGAAGCACGAGCGCCCAGATCGAATCCAGCAGCCCCGTCTCCTTGATCGTCATATACGTCGGGATCAAGCCGCCGTTGAACAGCATCGTGACGATGAAGAACCACGCGTAAATATGCCGGGTGCGGAACGACGTCCTCTCCTTCGCGAGCGGGTATGCCGTTAAGACGGTCAGCAGCATGTTGACGCCGAAGCCGAGCGCGACCCGCTCGACCGAGACGAAGAAGCCGTCCAAAAATTCGGGCTTCGAAAGCGCGTATTGATAAGAAGAGAGCGTGAAGTCGACCGGCCACAGCTTCACGTAGCCCGCGGCGGCGGCCGCCTTCGCGCTGAAGGAGATCGCCAGCACGTTGATCAGCGGCAGAATGCACGCCAAGGCAGCAAAGAACAACAAGGTGTAGTTAACGACGAGGAATACTTTGCGTCCCATCGAAAGTTTGTGCACGGAAATCCCCCCTTAGAAAACCCGATAGCCGGCATACGTGCTTGCAAGCTTATTCGACAATACGATCAACCCGAACGAGATGACCGACTTGAACAGCCCGACCGCCGTCGCCACGCCGTACTGCGCATCGATGAGACCGATCCGATAGACGAAGGTGTCGATAATATCGCCTGTGCTGTACACCATCGGACTGTACAGGTTGAACACTTGCTCGAAGCCGGCATTCAGTACGTTCCCGAGGCTGAGCACGGTCATCAACGTAATGATCGGCATCATGCCGGGCAGCGTGACGTGCAGCGTCTGCTTCCAACGATCCGCCCCGTCGACGACCGCAGCCTCGTACAAGCTTTGGTCGATGCCCGTCAGCGCGGCGAGGTAGACGATCGTGCCGTACCCGAAGTGCTTCCATGTATCCGAAATTACGAGCGTATACGGGAACCAGCGGTCGTCGCCGAGGAAGAACGTCGGCTCGAAGCCGAAGAGGCCGAGGAATTGGTTCACGAGGCCGCTCGACGGCGACAAGATGTCGATCAGGATGCCGCCGAGAATGACCCAGGACAAGAAGTGCGGGAAATAAATGATGGTTTGCACCGTCCGCTTGAAGAAGGCGCTCGCCACTTCGTTAAGCAATAACGCGGCGACGATCGGCACGATCAAGCCGGCGATAATTTTCAATACGGCGATAAACACGGTGTTCCATAGAATGCTGGTGAAGTTCGGCATGTTGAGCATGTATTCGAAATTTTCGAAGCCGATCCATTTGGACTCGAAGATCCCCTTGGCCGGTTTAAAGTTCTGGAACGCGATGACGATGCCGGCGATCGGCACGTAACTGAAGATCAGCGTGAGGATCACGCCGGGGATTAACATGATGTGCAACGGCATTTCCTGCAGGCTCTTCTTCCAAGACATGATGGCACCTCCTGCTTCCTTGCGAGAATAAAGATGGGGAAAGCCAATGAACGCTTTCCCCATCGCACGTTACCTATGCGCGCGGCGTGTTATCGAGACGCGGTTCGCTTACTGCTTGGCAGCCCACTCGTTGACTTCCTTCGTAATTTGCTCCCCGCCAAGGTTCATCCAGTCCTGAACGAACTTGTCGAAGGTGTCGATCGATTGCCCCATAATGATTTTCGTGTATACTTCCTCTTCCATCTGATGGAGGGAAGCGAGCTTCTCGACCATGGTCGGCGTCGAGCCGCCGTAGAAGGCGTCGAGCGTATAGTTGTCGGCTTGGACATACTGATCGATGACGTCGAAGCTGCTCGGCGTACCGAAGATGCGTTCTTGGCCCCAATCCGCCCGGTTGCCCGATTGGTGGGAAACGATCTTGTCGTAATACGTCTTCTCTTCCGTCGTCAGCGTGGAAGGATCCTTCGTTTCCAATGCTTTCACGACGTTGCGGTGCGCGTTCAGGTTTTTCATCGCCGGCTCCGGTCCGATGAAGTTGTACAGGTACACCGGAATGCCGCTCGGGCTGAAGCCGAAGCCCGTATCCGCCGGCGCGTCGGGGGCGAAGCCCTCCATGCTGAAGTTAAGCATCTTGAAGATCGCTTCCGGGTTCTTGCTTTCTTTGCTAACGGCGTAGTAGAGCTGTACCGGTACCTTGCCCATCGGCATCGCCGCTACTTCGTCCGCCGATACGAGCGCGAACGCCTTCCATTCCGCGTTCGGATCGTTCGTGACGTTGTCCTGAATGACGGCCCCCGGCGAGGACATGCCGCCATAGAACATGCCGAGCTTGCCGCTGACGACCGACTCGGTTACCTTCGCGCGGTCCTTGACGCCGAACTCCAAGTCCAGCAATCCTTCTTTATACATGTCTTGCAGTAATTGCAAACCTTGCTTCGCGCCCGGTTGGATGCTGCCGTATACGAGGTTGCCGGAATCTTCCTCTACCCACTTCTGCGGATACGCGTGGAAGCCTGCGAAGAAGCCCGCCGTACCGAAATGGTTGTCCTTCAGGAACGTCTTCGTGAGCCCAAGGCCGATCGTATCGGCTTGATTGTTGCCGTCCGGATCTTGCGTGACGAACGCTCTCGCGATATTGACGAGATCATCCATCGTCTTCGGCTCCGGCAAGTTCAGCTTCTGCAGCCAGTCCGTACGTACGTGAAGAATCGGGAGACCGTCCACGGCCGATGCCGTCTTCGGAATCGCCATCAAGCGGCCGCCGATCTTCGCCGTGTCGAACGCCTTCTGGTCCTGCTGCAGAATTTCCTTGGACAGCGGCGAAGCGTACTGCTCGTATAAATCCGTCAAATCGTAAAGCAGGTCGTTCTCGGCCAAATCCGTCAGCTGCTTATTCGTGAGCCACATGATGTCCGGCAGATCGCCCGAAGCGATCGACACGTTCATCTTCTGCTCGAATTGCTCGATCGGAACCGTCCACTTGTACTTCAGGTCGATGCCCAGATCGTCTCTGTACGCTCTCGTGTAAATATTGTCCTCGATCGTGTCCCCGTTCTCGTACTTGTAGGTAGACTCCGTATACCGCCAGGCGGTCACTTCGACGAGCGGGTCGTATTTGGCCGCGATATCCAGCTCTGCAGGCGCAGCCGGCTGGGTATCCGCAGGCGCCGGCGCGGCGCTGCCTCCGTCGCTCGAGCCGCCGGCATCGTTCGACCCGGTCGTTCCGTTGGATCCGCAAGCCGTTAACGCAAGCATGGCCGCCATGGACAGGGCAACTGCCGCATTGGTTTTGCGTTTCATACTCATTGTTCAACCCCCAGTAGTCGTTAGTTGTGTTAAGTAGTTCTTATAGGTTAATGATAGCGCTTAACCGGGGCGGAGAACCATATTCATAACTTGACATTCCGATCAAGCGTTTACTTGTTTACGATCGATGCGCGATAGTCCTGAGGCGTCATATTCATCGCCTTCCGGAACGAACGCGTGAAATTCGTCGCGGTACCGTACCCGAGCCGTTCCGCGACTTCCTGTATTTTCAAATTCGGGTCCTCCAGCAGTCGCTTGGCGCGCGTCATGCGAACTTCCGCGATATATTCGGACAAGTTAATTCCGGTCACCTGCTTGAACAGCCTCGACAAATAGGAGGGATTGAAAAAGGCCAGCTCCGCCAAGCGGACGAGCGAAATCTCGTTCGGATCGTGAAGATGAGCTTGAATGTGCTTCTGGATCGTCGCGACGACCGCGTTCGCTCTCCGTTCCTCTTCCTGGTTCTGCAGCTGAAACAACACGACGCCGACCTTGCCTAAATAGCCGATCGCGTTCGTCCATGACTCGTGTTCGGCCGGACGCATTAACTTGTGCAGCCCGATGGCGGCGGCGGCCTGTTCCGTCAGCTGCCATCGATTCATATAGGAGAGGAAAAGTAACGCTATGGAATAATAGAGTTCCTGCGCCCCGGCGTGATGCATCGTATCCACTTCCCGCAGCGCGGCGGTAGACTCGTCCAACGTTCGAGCGAAATCGTCCTTCCTGCCATGCTCGAGCTGCTCGGTCAACAGGTCGAGCACCGCCGGACGCACGCGCAGCTTGTTGGCTTTCTGGTTGTCCATGTCCCGGTCGCTTCTTGCCGCTTGCTTGTCGAGGAGCAGTCCATGCGACCGGCCGATGCGATAATTCATCAGCATATGGAGCTGAGCGAACCGTTCCGCGGCGTCCCCCCATGCCACGGGACTATCGTCCAGCACAAGCGATAACTCCGCCCCCGACGATTCCTTGCAGGCCGCCTGCACCAGTTCCAAACTCCCCTTCAGGAACGTCGACAGTCCGGCCCATGCCTCTTGCGCCGCTTCCGCGGCGTCGTCGCTTCCCTGCAGCGGCTGCAGCAGCCAGACGAGATCATATTGCTCGTGAACCATATCGACGAAAGCGGCGCGAGACTCGATATAGGTCCGCGCGACGGTTCTCACGCGGTAGAGCTGTTTCATCTTGGACGAATACGTCCCGCAGTCGGTCAAGCCGCTCACCCTGCCGAGCAGGAGCAATACGGGCTCTTCGGCGCGCAGCGGAACTCCCAGCTCCGCGAATTGCTCCCCGCTGATTTCCCCGGCCTCGATCCGCTCGCGCAGCACGCCGTACAAGAAGTCTTTGCGAAGCAGTTCCTTCGCCTTCTCGGACTGTTCCCGGGCCTGCTCCAACAGCGCTTCCGCGCGCCACTCCGCTTCCATGTCGGAAACCGCCTGCGCGACGGTCTGGATCACCTTATCGTAGCCTTCGGTCTTCAGCAGATAGTTGACGCACTCATGCTGAATCGCGGTGTATACGTACGAAAACTCATGGTAACCGGTCAGGAAGATGACTCGGCACCGGGGCCACTTGGCCCGAATGTTTTCCAGCAGCTGAAGCCCGTCCATCTCCGGCATTCGAATATCGGTCAACACGATATCGAAGCGCGTCTTGTCGAACAGCTTCATCGCCTCTTGCCCCGAATAAGCTTTATACACGTCCAGTTCTAGATTCGGAACCCCCAGCAGCACCTCGTACAACCCGTCTGCGATGATCGCTTCGTCGTCGACGACCAGCAATCGATACATGGTCATCCTCTCCCTTCCGGTAATTCGATCGTAATCGTCGCCTTCACGCCGCCCCATTCGCTTCGCGAGACCGACAGCCCGCTGGCGGGCCCGAATTTCAGTCGAATGCGCTGGTGAATATTAATCAGACCCGTGACCTCGACTTCTTCATGCATTTCCATGTCCCGATTGACCCGTTCGATGCCGTCGTCGTCGAGCTGCTCGCCGTTATCTTCCACGATCAGAACAATCTTGTTGTCCTCTTTCTCGAATCGGACGTCCAGTCGACCGGCCGCCGCTTTCTTTTCCAGACCATGCTCGAAAGCGTTTTCGATGAGCGGCTGCAGGATCAGCCTCGGCACCATCACATGCCCCGTATGCTCGGGCAGCTCGCCGAACGTAACCGTCACGCGGTTGGCGAACCGCATGCCTTGAATCTCGGCGTATACTTTCGCATGCTGCACTTCTTTGCCGAGCGGCACTTCGTCATTATTGTTCCGCGTCACGAACTGGAAGTATTCGCCGAGTTGATTCGCGAACCGCTCCACCTGCTCGTAATCCCCCAGTCGGGCCATCGTATTTAGAATAAAGAAGCTGTTATACAGAAAATGCGGATTGATTTGAGATTGCAGCTGCTTCAATTCCGCTTTCTGGGTAAGAATCCTCTGCTTGTATACCTGATCGATCAAGGATTTGATGTTGTCGAGCATCGCATTGAATCGGGTATAAATATAGTGAAATTCGTCCCGACTCTCGTGGCGGATTTGCACGCCGACATCGCCGAGCTCCACTTTCCGGAACGCCTTGGCCAACCGATCCAGCGGCTGATGTATAAATTTGTATACATAAAGCGAATACACAAGAATAATGACCAAAGATACCGCCGCAAACAACAGGAACCAATTCCTAAACTTCTCCAGGGGCTGAAAGACAGCGCTTTCGGGTATATATTTAATCAACACGGCTCCGAAAAAATTAGATGCGGTGTTAACGGTCAAGTAGCGCTGCCCGTCGACGCTGATGACTCGAGCATCGTCGGTTGTCTCTTGTCCCTGCACGATTCGCTGCACGAACGTATCGTTCAGATCGGCGGCGGGACTCGCGGCGATCGAAAACTGAGGGCTTGTAAAGAGCAGGCCCTCTTCCGGCGAATTGCGCATGGCATGCATCGCCTCTCTCACCTTGCCCAGAGACAGCTCGATCGCGACGATAAAGATCGGTTCTCGCTTGTTCAAGGACAGCAAATAAGGATACCCCGCAACCATATACATCTTGCCGCGGATGTTGACCACCTGCGCCTCGTCCACATCCGGAGCGTTCATGAACTCGTTGTACGCGTCGCGGTCGAAGTCGGACACGGTTAACGCGGAAATATCTTTCCCTATGGCCGGAATATATGCGTGTACCTCCTCGATGTAAGCGCTGCTGTTTCGGATCGCGTTGAGGCGCTGCTGCAGGCTCAGCATTCTCTGCAGCTTCTCGATCGGATCGTAGTATTCCGGAATGGCCGACAGCGAATTCAAGTTCGTATCGCTCAAGACATCCAGCTGCAGCCCTCGAATCCGACTGAATTCGTTCTCCAATTCTCTGAAATATTGGGACACTTGCGTCGTCATCGATCTCGATATTTCCGTTTGCAGCGTCCCGATTCCCCAGTTATAGATGACGATCGCCAAGATGTAGAGCGGCAATAAAATACAGATAAACGATAAAATGAGACGCCGAAGCGCGGATTTATTCCAAGGATTTGCTATTAATTTCACATGAACGCCCCCAGAGATATCGTCGGTTCCTGCATCATATCATATCGCTGTCGTCCGAGTCAGTGATCAATCCTTTCCGTTTCCGTCAGGGGGCGTCCCGAAAATGACGAGAGGAGCCCGGCTGGCGCGCCGGCTCCTCGAACGCATTTTCCGTATCTGTTATCGATCCCGGTTCAAGATGTAATTCAATAATTGCTGCAGGAATGCGCTGCGGCGCGGCATTTCCTTCAACGCCTCCATGGCGAGACAATAGTGCCGCCACATCTCTTTCTTAGCGCCGTCCCGACCTAGGACGGTTACGAAAGTCGAAGCGTCGTTATCGACGTCTAGGCCGACCGGTTTCCCGAGCGAGCGTTCGTCGCCTTCCGCATCCAGCAAGTCATCCCGGATCTGAAAGGCGATGCCCGCATGATACGCGAATGCTTTCAATCTCGAGACGTCTCGTTCGTTCGCATGCGCGAGGATGGCCGGCATCACTAAGGCAGCCTCGAAGGCGATGCCGGTCTTGTAGAAGCAGATCATATTCAACTGCTCCAACGTCAATGCTTTCCCCTTGGAGTTCAGGTCCATCGCCTGCCCCAGACACAGATCTTCCGCGGCGCGCGCCGAATACCGGATCAAGGCAAGGACGGTCTCGGCATCGAACTGGTCCAGCGACGCTTGGTCCTGGATCGCCTTCTGAATCAAATACAGTCCGGTTAACTCCGCGGTGGCGCTGTCATGCATCCGATGCAGCGTCGTACGGCCTCTTCGGAAAGACGCGTTATCCTGCGACGGCAAGTCGTCGAAGACGAGGGAGGCGGTATGCATATACTCCAGCGATCGCAACAGAGGCACGATGGACGCCGCCCGCAGTCCGTATTCTTGCACGCCCATGACGAAGGTCAGCACGGGGCGCAGACGTTTCCCGTCTCCCGCCAGACTGTAATTCGCCGCATCGATCAACGTCTCTTTCATCGGCGGAATCCCGTCGGGCTTGACGATCTGCAAGGTGCTGTTGATTTGCTCGCGAGCCGTTCGGACGGTTTCGAAGAACGCCTCTTTCGCCTCCCGTTCGCTTCTTAGATTGGCGATCAATCGGTCCCGAAGCAGCTTATCGAGGAAATCCACGTCGTCCGCTTGTCGAACGAGCCGTTGGACCCGTCGATGGAACGCCGGATTTCCGAAAGCGAGCCGGCCCATCACGCGGTTATACTTTTCCGTGCCGATTCGCGCTCGATGACGCTTGAGTCCGTTAATGGCGCGGCTAAGGATCGCCTCGCGGGCCTTCGCATCGGAATCATACACCTGGTGAACCAGATGACTGATGACCGTCCAATATAACTCATAGGGATTGATCAGGTCCGGACGCCGATCGCGGTAGGTCGCATAGTAGGTGAAGGGGGTTACCGCACCGGCTTCCATATCCTCGAACATGTCCGCTAAATCGTCGGCCAACTGATTGTAGATGCCGTAGAAAAAGGTACGCTCCTCGAAGCCCTCGTCCGGCGGAGCGCCAAGGATGGACCTGGCGATCAATCGGGAATAAGCGGACTTCAGAATAATAGGAATATACAGCTCCTCGTTCGTATACGCCGCATGGGACAAATCCTTCGCGCGATCCGACTCTTGCGCGTGGAAAAACACGTAGGCCTGCTCGAAAAACCCGCGCTGCGTATCCGGTCGCCGACTACGCTTGATATACTCGAACGCTTCCCGCAGCTCCGCGTATACGAACTGCATCATCGCCTTGTTCGGTCCGGCCCACTCCCCCGGCTCCGGCCAAACGCCCGTACGCAGCGCTTCCCTTATGATTTGGGAATATTGCGTCTTCTCTTGAGCGGTTAACACCTGCGCATCCAAAAGATCGTCAATGAACGGGTACGTCAGTCCATAGGAATAGCCGAGTCGGATCGCTTCATCCAGTCTCCGGGCGCGTTCCGCCGGCGATCGTTCGCCATCCGTCTCTTCGTTCGCGTGCAGGACCACGCCGATTATAATCTTTATCAGCTTACGCTGCGCATGCTCGGCGTTCATCCCCTCGGGAACGTTCGCCGCCACGCGGTTGATCTTGTCGATCGCCCAGATCACGGCGGTTTCGACGCCTTCCTTCTGGGCCCATCGATAGAGCTCCGCCGCGCTGAACCACTCCGGCTGCCCTCCCGGCCCGGCTTCGGCGGCAGACATCAAGCGGCGTTTGACGTCGGCGGCCGTACGCTGAATTTTGGCCTGCGTATCGGGCGAATCCATGGATTTGCCCAGATCCCTCATGTAAATATAGGAGATACTTCGATTCAAGTACGCATCCAATTTGCCTGTATGGTGCAGCCAAGTTATATAGCTAAGGTCATTCGCGGCCTTCGACTTTCCCTTTCCCCGCGGGAAGAAGGACAGCCATGACCCGCGATGCATGTGATGTCGTCGCCACAGTCGGATGTCCTCCGTCAAGGAAGGAACATACGTCTGTCCCTTCACCTGCTCGTACAGTGCTGCGAAGTATCGCGTTGCCTTCCGCTCCGCCAGCCGATAACAGCTATCGGCATCTATTCGTAACCCCTCATCATCCATATGGCGCATCCCTCGACTTCGTCGGTTCCTACTCATGTGTTGCAATACGGGAGCAAGGCTCGGCAGGTTGCGTGAGGGCCCGAGGCCCCCTCTATCCGATCGTGCTTTGCAGACGGCTTCCCATCACCTGCATCATATTTCGAAGAACGTCGCCCGGTGCCGATGAAGCTGCAGCAGGACGCTCGGGAACGCCGCCGTACCATCGGCCGATCGCGGTCCGCTGTCGATGATCGCCATCTCGTGATTTCGCGAAACGACAAGATAAAAGCCCCCCCATTCAACCCGGGAGAGGCCGACTTGTTCCTTATTCGATGAGACCCGACTTTCTTAGTCGGAAAATGGCTTACGGCTTGAGATTGTTATTCGGATCTCCGTCAGGATTCGTACGTACATATCCGTCTCCGTCTACGCCGTCCCTATAATAGCCCTCTACGTACGTACCGTCTTCGCGATAGTATCCCTCTACATAGTGAGGTTCGACATGATGGACTCCCGGTTCGGTTTCTACAGGCGCTTCTGTTAGCGCCGTCCCTTCCGCATGCGCTGCATCCGCTCCGTCCGCGACATCTATAATTCCGACAGCGATAGCGCCTACCGCGGCTGTGTAAATCAACCCCTTGGCCCCGGTCTTCAATAGATCGGTATTGTTATCGCTAATCCCCTTTACCACGGATGCGCCGTTCTCCACCACATTGACAACCATATGCCCGACGCCTTTCGCCGTTGAGGACACCGCCCCCCCGATATCGCTAAAACCATCCTCCATTATTCGTTCGTTCTGGGTTACGATCCCGGCAGCCACATCCCATGTGCCGCTGGCTAGTTCCCCCGCCGTTTTTCCGGCAAACTTCGTCGCATGCTCTACGCCGTCGCCGATCTCTTTAATAAAGTTGCTTCCCGCAATTTCTCCGACTACTCTTACGGTCCCGCCGAGAACGCCACCGACGACTTCTCCCGCGAAATTTCCCAACCCTTTTAGAAAGCTCAACATTCTTCCCCCTTATGTATAAAACTGCGCACCTTTAGAAAAGTGCGCAGCGTGAACGATCATGTTCGGTAACCCAGCCATTGTCGCATTTATTTAATATAGGAAATGTTTACTATGGAATTATAGTAAGTGGGCCATTATATCGAGTCAAGCCTTTATTTCCAGTAATCTAGCACTTGTGTCAGCTCTAACCGAGAGAGTACGGCATGTTCGATTGAAACGACCGAACCCATCGGGGTCTCCTCCCCGGCTCCATATACAGCAAGAAGGCTTCATCCTGAGCGGATGAAGCCTTCTTGTTCATTCCTATGGAGCCGAGGCGTGGTTTGGCAAATCCACAATTCGCCGTAGGGTGATGTTGGAACAATTGGATAGCACATTCTTATTTAAGTATCGGAATAAGCCAACATCCTTACCGAATCAATAATTAAACCTGCCGCTCGTATAAAGTCAAAACCAACGATGCCATCGAGTTCCAGGCCATACTCCATACTTCCAATTTCAACTTGAAAGTTATTAACACAAACGCCATCGAAGTCTATTGTATCAAAGATCTTCGTATACACGTATTCGATTCTACCAACACCTTGTATGGAATCCACCTCATCCTCGGATTCAGGAACAACCCCGGTTGCCCCCACGACATCCGCTTTGAAGATCGTTCCCGCAGAACCTGTATCCAATAATACTTTATCCAACTTTATTTTCTGTCCGCGAAACGTGACGGTGACCGAGACAAATGGCAACCCACAATTCATACGAAGATTCATCTAGGCCCACGCACTCCAACGTACCGTTCACGGGCTACTAATGAAGGACGAGACGTATGGAAAAAACAGTATTCCCGGTGAGGTTCCTGTTTATGTAGTTCGCTGTATCGACGCATCGCCGATATCGAATCATCAAACCGATCAATGACAACCACCTCTTCGATATAGCGGTTGCCATCAGAGGAATACGCCTTCGTCGCTTCAAGAACCACCCATTCATTCGGAAACCGTTCCTTTACTTCTTCCCAGCGCATCCCGTCACCTCCGTCCTTCCTGATAACTACAATATAACATTAACAAAAATCCATTGGACAAAACAGCCTTCACATTCAAAAATCCGAGTACATTTCAGGAACAACTTGCCTCGAGTAACGATAATCTTGAATGGAAATAGATATTATTTCGCCGTAGGGTGATGCTGAATTTTTTTGGTGAGATGGCCTAAGATTCAAACAGCATCTTGAGCTACAAGTTCTGTCTGAGTTGTTAACGCGTATACAACACCACCCTCAACTCGAAAACATTTATCACCATTTGATGTATTAAGCTTCATTCGTTTTATAATTGCCTTAGACCGTTCCCAATACATTTGTACATCTTCCGCTTTGAAAACTTGGTAAGCATCTATCCATACGGAAGGTCGTTCACCATCGGCAACTTTTAACAGAGCAGGTTCAACTAGACCCCCAACTGTTACCCCAATGGTTAATCCTCGGCCCCTTCTTCTTAAAACGTCGACCTTTTTCAAAACATTGAAGTTAAAATAGGAAACATGCTCTCGATCCTCCGCAAAAGTAAAATAATCTCCACATTCATCGCAGGTTAATTCGATCGCATGAATGACACCGGCTTGGTGATCTCGAGGGTTTTTGCAATGTCTAAAACGAAAGACGGTACCACAATTTTCGCATTTCAATACACTGATACTGGCATCTTCTAAAATTCCCATAATATCTTCAATAATTTGATCCCGAAGATCATCCTCATCTTCTTTTGTTGAATCACGAATTACCTTCATTAGTAACTTGAGTACAGATAACAGTTTTCCATCCTTAATCTTATTATAAATCAAAATCCTGAATTCAGTCAGTTGAGCATTGTCCTTTTCAAAAGTCGCTAAAACCATTTTCATCCCTCCGAATCTATGAATTTTCTCTACTAGGATTTGCAAAAGGGAGATTAATATACTCGAGATACATGAGAAAGATGAAAACCCCAAATTTACAGTGCCGAAAAAAACGATAAACCATAGAAAAAAGTACTATTGCTAGCGTCAACAAGACGTAACGATAGTACTTAATCCGACACCTTTCTGAACCCCTATCCGGCCATAAAAGTTGTGGTTTTATCTGGGCGCCCTTATAACTGCATAGGAACAAGAAAGGCCCCACCCTCCCGGGCGGGACCTCTCTTGTTCCTATGGAGCCGAGGGGAGTCGAACCCCTGTCCGAAAATAACGGCACACAAGCTTCTACGAGTGTAGTTACGGTATTGTTGTCATCGCGCGGACGCCCCGGAACCGGCTTCGCGCGCGATCAGCCTGATTGTCTTCTTCCGTCAGACCCCAGGCGGAGACCTGACGGCGTATCCCACTGAAGGTGAGCCCCTATCCTAGCACATGGGCGATGCTAGGTAGAAGCACGAGAGCAGGTTATTAAGCTGCTACTGCGTAAGAAGGTTGTGCTTTGCCATTTATTATGGCTTTAGCGTTGATGAAGCGGACGCGGCCCCGCTACTCGCTACTCATGCTCGAACTATTCCCGTCGAATCCATAAACGGCCCCGTACATAAAGCAATTCTATCATGAACCGCCGCTTCGCGCAGGACGAACGGCGGGACGTGATCCCTTGGAAAAAGTCTATCGCGCCACCTTCTGGCGTTCCTTCAACGCGCGCTGAATGTCGCGCTGCGCGTCCTTCTTGGCGGCCGATTCCCGCTTATCGTAGTTCTTCTTGCCCTTGCCCAGGCCGATCAGCATCTTGGCGAAGCCGTTCTTGAGATACACCTTCAGCGGCACGATCGTGTATCCCTCTTGCTTCGACAAGCCGAGCAGCTTCGCGATTTCCTTCTTATGAAGGAGCAGCTTGCGCGCCCGCGTCGGGTCGGACGGATTGAACCGGTTGCCCTGCTCGAACGGCGAGATGTGCATGTTATGAACGAACGCTTCCCCGTTCCGAATCGTGGCGAACGCGTCCGAGATGTTCGCCTTCCCGCTCCGCAGCGACTTGATCTCCGTGCCGGTCAGAACGAGCCCCGCTTCATAGGTGTCCTCGATGAAGTAGTCGTGCGACGATTTGCGGTTTTGGGCTAGCAGCTTGTCGTCGTTCTTCTTCGCCATCGCGAATGCACCTCCGCGCAAAGTTTCGGTAGTACTTCATCATACCAACAGCGGCGGGCGAAATCAAGGGATCCTGTCTTTATCGAACATATTTCGCCGCCAGCCGCTCCGCCGTCCGAGTGGCGAGCGCCTGCGTCGTAAGCGTCGGATTCGCCCCGCCGATTCCGTTATAATGCACGCTGTTGTCGGCGATGAACAATCGCTTCGTCTGATACGCCTCCCCATGGTCGTCGACGACGAAGCCCATTCGCATGGTGCTCTCCATGTGAATCATCAGGGCTGCCGGCCAATCCGCCCGGTGCACCTTCTTGGCTCCCGCTCTCCGAAGGAGGTCCACGGCGATCGCCGCCAGCTTCTCCCGCTTCTCGACGCTGCGTCGGGTTGGGACGTAGTTCACGATCGGGACGGGACCGTGTTCGTCCTTCAACACCGGGTCGACCGAAATCCCGTTCCGGCAGTCCACTTCGTCGTCGGTCAGAATCGCGAGGCTCAGCGTCCTTCGGTATTGCTCCATCCAATGCTGCAGCTCCGGTCCTACGATGCGTCCCCGACGCTCCGTTCCCGCATACCCGGCCTCGCTGATCCCGAAGCTCATGGATGCGGTCAGTCCGGGGCTGATTCCGGACACCATCACGGATCCCAGCCCAGGGTAATCCAACCGGCCGCCGGACGTATGACCGACGAAGGGATCGATCTCCGGACTGCCCAGAATGGACAGCAGCTCCCTCTCGTCGAACATCCCCGTGACCCAATCTATGTAATGATTCGCCAGCCCCCTGCCGACCCACGGGTTGTCAGGCAATCCCGAGTTGAGCCATAGCCTTGGACTCTCGATTGCCCCCGCGGCCATGACCACGGCCGCGGCCCGAAGCTCCTCCGTCTCTCCCGTCCACGTATTCCGTACGCGCACGCCGACGGCGCGCAAGCCTTCCGCCGGATGCGTCTCCGTCAAAATCCTTACGGCGAACGCATTGGGGCGTATGGCGACCCGGCCCGTGCTCAACGCCAATGGAACATAGCTCACTAGGGTCGAGCGCTTCGCGACCTTATCCACCGAAGGTCCGTGCGGGCATCCGTTGACGCAATGCCCCGCAAGGGTGCAGCCCTCCATCCAAGACAGCCGTTCCATCGAGTATTTGGGATTCATCAAGTCGGGATTCGGCGGAAGAATGGCGTTCGGCTGCGGACGGTACCCGGGAACCGTCACGTCCAGCGTAGGGTTCAGTTGCCAACCGGCTTTCCGCGCGCCGTAATAGAACAACTCCTCTTTGGCGGTCGTCGGCGCGAAGGCGACCGGGAGCGTGCATTCGACTTTTTCGTAATAAGGAATCAACTCCCGGTAGGACACCGGCCAGATGCCGTCGATCGTCGAGGGGATAGCGCGGGGCGAATTGGCGAAATAGGACTGGGTGGTCCCGCCTACGCCGGAGTTTTGCCAGGCGAAGCCTCGCTGCTTGAAGTTCCGAAACCAGGGTGCCCGGCCTCGATCCGCAGGGCCCCAACGCAGCTTGCCGGCAATCAGGTCGTTCATCTCTTCTTCTCGCTTATCGTACTGCGCCCGCAGGAGATGGATATTCAAGTCCGCGGGGTCCGCGCTCTGCCGGCCTCCCCGCTCCGCATTGGGCTCCGGCCATTGCGAATTTCCGTACCAGGGTCCCGCCTCCAACACGAGCACCTGAAGTCCCGCTTCCCCGAGCTCCTTAGCGATCACCCCCCCGCCTCCGCCCGAGCCGATCACGATGACATCCGGGTCAGCCATCCGTATCTCCCCCTTCGATCCGCGAATCCTTCGACGGAAACCCTCGGAAATCCCGGTAGCCGAAGGAGGGGCCGGGGTACCCGACCAAACCCCACCCCGCCTCGCCGCAACCCGCCCATCCCGAGTAATACCCGAAGTACGTGAGCTGATGTAACGAGTTTACGATGATGCGAACTAACGCCGGATTCTCGGAAAAAGGGGCGGGCAGCTCATCCGCCGAAAGCTCGAGTCGGTCGAGCAGATCCAGCGTCTGCAGCCGGCCAAGGCGCGGCAAGGCGGAGAACGGCCCGCCGCCCGGGAACGCTCCTGAGAACAAGGGCGGCGGACCGCCCCCTAGGAGCCGCTCGGCGCCCCAATCCAACAGCCGGGCCGTCGACCGGGACAGCCGCTCGCCGTTCGTCGCTTCGAAAGGGGGGAATTGCGAATGATCCAGCTCCGCGATCACATACCGATCGACGCAAAGCTGGTTCGCGCCCGCGACGATGGTCCACCTCGCCTCGTTACGCCTGAATGTCGGCGGAAGCACCGCGTCGGCCATCGCTTGGAACGTCGTCGTCGTATAGGCGTCCGGCTCCCCTTCGCTCCCGTCGATTCGAGACATCGAATTCGCCCCCTCCGTCATGCCATACTACCTTACATGTATTAGAGCGGCGGGATTCCTATTCTAAGAGCTTCGAAAATGTACGGGCCGCGGACCGATGTGCGGCCGCTTGTTAGTCTCGCAACAGCGCGTTAGCGATCAGCATGTCGAACTTGCGGATGTCGACCCCTTTTTGAAGCCTCACTTTGATATGACCCGCTCGCGTCCACAGCTCGACCTCCGCGTTAAAATCGAGGAACCCGCCGGCGTTTTCCGTGGACCACATATTAATGGACGAATACGGCAAGGAATAGATCTCCACCTTCTTGCCGGTCAAGCCTTGAGCGTCGCGTACGATCAGCCGCTTGTTCGTGAAGATCGCCACGTCGCGAAACGTCTTATACGCCGCGACCGCGTTTTCCCCGGGCACCAGGATTTCCGTGACGTCCTTCGGGATCGGACATTCCGACACCAACGTCCATTCCAATATGCTTTTCGTTTCCGACATCGGCCTCAACCTCCATTGGGAATGTTGTTATATATGTCTATGACGCGCGACGCATTCGTTACCCTCCCCGCTTAAGCGAGCGGAGCGGCCTGGCGAGGCTGGCAAAGGCTTTGGGTTATCGAGTATGATTACTGCTCCCGCGACTCCTTCAATAGTCGCCTAGCTTCGTTCCGATCCGCGACTTGCAGCTTGTTCAAGATCGTGGAAATATTGTTCGCCACCGTCTTGGCGCTGATGAAGAGACGCGCGGCGATCTGCGCGTTCGTCTCCCCTTCGGCGATGCGCTCCAAGATTTCCATCTCCCGCTTGGACAGCTCGGCGAGCGCCGGATGCTCCGGCTTGGAGGCCGCCTTGGGCGCCGCGAAATAGTGAATCATCCGCGACGCGATGTCCGCGCTGAACACCGCCCCGCCGTTCCCGACCATTCGTATCGATTGCAGCAGTTCCGGCTCGTCGGCATCCTTCAGCACGTAGCCCTTCGCTCCGGCGCGCATCGCCGTAAACACGGATTGGTCGTCCTGGAACATGGTAAGCACCAGCACTTCCACGCGCGGGTACCGCTCCTTGATGAGCCGGGTCGCCTCGATTCCGTTCAAGCCGGGCATCCGGATATCCATCAAGATGACATCCGGCTGCAGCGCGGCGGCCAGATCCAATGCCTCGTCCCCGGACGAAGCTTCTCCTACGACCACCAAGTCGTCCGTCGTTCCGAGCAAGTTTCGAACGCCGCTCCGAAACAGCGGATGGTCGTCGGCGATGACGATTTTCACACGTAAGCTCCCCTTCCCCTTTCGTTTAAAACGGCAGCACGGCCGACACCCGCGTGCCGCCCTCTTCCAATCGCTCGATCGTACATTGCCCCCCCAGCTCGGCGGCCCGCTCCCGGATCGATTGCTGGCCGAGGCCGCCTTTGCCGCCGGTCCCGGCGGATGCCGTCGCCAAGGGGCTGCCGCCGACGACGCCGTTATCCGCGATCTCCACCGTCAACCGGCCCTCCGCCGCAACCTCCAATCGTACCGTACATAACGTCGCTCGGGCATGCTTGATTACATTCACGACCGACTCCACGACGATGCGGTACGCCGCCACCTCCACCGCGGCGGGCAGCGCCGGCAGCGGGTTCGGCGCGCGGAGCTCGATACGCAGCGGCTCGGTTCCCGCTTCCTCGGCCAGCAGCAGCGCCGGCTTCGACAGCTCGTGGACCCGCTCTCGGATCGCCCCCATGAGTCCCAGTTCGTCCAGAGCGGGCGGGCGCAAATCATGGACCATCGTCCGGATTTCGCCTACGGTAGATCGAATGACTTGCCGGAGGTCTTCCAGCATTTCGATGGCGGTGGAAGGCTGCTTCTCTACGTATTTTCGAGCCGTCGCCGCATTCAACGCCAACGCGGCCAATCTCGGGGCGAGGTCGTCGTGCAGGTTTTTTCGAATTTGCCGGCGCTCTTCCTCCCGGGCCAACACCAGCTTCTCGCGAGATTCTTGCAGGTCTTTCGCCAACAGCTTCATGCCTAGCGTCATGTTGACGTTCTCGACGATCGGGCCGGCTTGTCGCAGCAGCACGTCGAGGAACTTGGCGTCCTCCGGCGAGAACGATTCTCCCGGCGAGCGGCTCGCGATATAGAGCGTACCGAGCTCTTCTCCTCTATGGATGACAGGGTAGGCGTGAAGCTCGTTCGCGACGTCTCCCGCGGAAGCGACCGTCTTCTCCGGCCCGCCGCCCCCGATACCGATCGAGATGCCCGCATACGGCAGGCGCAGCGCCTCTTTCACCGTTCGGACGACGGCGTCCAGCATCGCCTCCGGCGCCAGCGGCCGGATCAGCTGATCGCCCAGCTCGAGGAGCACGGCGTACGGATCGTCGTGCCGGCCTTTCATCAGCCGGTGGATTTGGCGCTGCAGCCACTCCTTAAGCGGCGCGAACGCGATCGCGACCACGGCGGTCGCCAGCAGCGACACGACGAAGTTATCCTTCGTCCGGAACAATTGGCCCAAGTAGAGTACGGCCGCGGTATACAGCAGGACGACGCAGACGGACAACGCCGCATAGACGAGCGTACGGTTCACCAGAGGGTCGATGTTCCACAGCCGCTTGCGCAGCACCGCCATCGTCAGCGTAATCGGAATGGCGGTAAGCGTTAGATTCAGGATTCCGTTCAAATAGACGTAGGTCATGACGGTTCCGTCGTTGATGGCGGGGTCGAACAAGATGCTCATGGCAATAAAGCCGACGATGCCGATCGACACGCCGTATACGACCCACTTCGTTCGCTGCCTCTCGATCGGCGGGGACACCTTCTTGAAGCGGTAGACCTGCGAATAAATGAGGATAACCGTAGAGCCGACGTACCACAGCAGTTGAACGTACTCGGGCACCTGCAGCACGTCCCAGATCCGGCCGCGATTCAGAAGTTGAAGCACGTCCACGGCGACGATGAGAAGGAATGCGTATCGCGTCCACTTCGGCACGAAAAACCCGTCGGGAAACAAGAAGAAAAACAACGACAACGACATCCATCCCGCCATCGCGACCAGCATAAACCACTGCTCCGCGAACGCGCTCCCCTGCGAGGCGACCGCCGCCAGCGACGGGAAGGACGTGCCGAAGGAAACCATCGCCATGACGGCCAAGAGGCCCATCGGTTGGCGCGCCCCTCCTTTCCACAGCATGACTGCGGACGTCGCATAGAACACGAACGTAAACGCGCAATCGATCAGCACAAATAATAGGGCGTAGCTCTCTAAGGCGAACCCTTCCGCCGGGAACGTCATCGCGGGCACGATGCTGCCGCAGCCTTGGACGAGACAGGTTTCCGTTAACGCCGCGTAATACTTAGGAATACCGCCGATATACATCGCAATCGCGGCCGCGCAGAACGCTAAGACGAGCAGCTGCAGGCTTGCCATTTTCCAATCGTTCGACTTTCTAGCATGCCATGCCATCCCTTACACGCCTTCCTGATTGATGGATATAGCTAATTATAGCCCCCTGCCTGCGGATTGGATATGGATGGAATGTCTTTTCCTGCGCTCTTCCTTCCCTCTTCCCGAAAACGGCCCCTCCTTTCCCGCGATTTCGGGAATGCCCTTCTCTAGTCCGCGGGAATTCCCGCCCCGTATGATGGATTCATGAAGCGAGGCGAACCTCGAGAAATCGAATCGGAGGATGGTAATAATGAATCTACAGCAAGTGATCAAATGGTTGGGCATGATTTGCATCTTAGCGGGCATCGCTCGCATCGGCATGACGCCGACCTCGATCGTCTGGGGTACGGACAGTCCGCAAGAGCTGACTTTCGGCTTTATCGCCTGCATATTAATGTCGGTCGGCACCATCGCCGCGTATCTAGTGCAGTCTCGCGAAACAGGCGTTACCGGCTTCATTACGACGCTCGCGATCATCGTCGCGAACATCGTGACGACCGCCATGGTGTGGGCGACGTTCGTCTTCGGCGCCGACGGTCCGATGCCGGAAGGCGTCTTGGTCGACGTCACCCGCATGATCAACATGATCGGCATGATGCTGGGCTCGCTCGTCTTCGCCATTCTGACGTTCCGGGCCAACGTCTTCCCTCGCTGGGTGCCGGCTCTGCTCGTGCTGATGCTGATCAGCATCTTCCTTCCGATCGAGGACAACAAATACTTCGCGGCGTTCTGGGGCATCGCTTACGTCGGCATGGGCTACTGCATCTGGGCCGGGAAGCTGAACCAGTCGTCAGCGAAGAAGGATGCTGCGTTGAGCGCGTAGAGCGGAGGGGCTTCGATCCGGACGGGTCGAAGCCCTTGTCGTTTACCTCGCGAATATGTCTCCTTTTCGAGAAAGCGCTAACCCCCTCTATCGTCATTAGGCGTGTAAAGGTATCCGCAGTACCGCAGATGTGGGGCGAGGCGGATACGCCGCGCGACGGTGCGATCGGTTAGGGATGCGGAGGCGGGGCGGTGGATGTGCACCGCAGCGGTGCAATAATTGCACCATGGCGAGGCAAAAAACGCTGCACGACGGTGCAATCGGCTAGAGGATTGTGCGTGGCGGCGTGGCGGGGCGGTGGATGTGCACCGCAGCGGTGCAATAATTGCACCATGGCGAGGCAAAAAACGCTGTACGACGGTGCAACCGGCTTGAGGATTGTGCGTGGCGGCGTGGCGGAGCGGTGGTTGTGCACCGCAGCGGTGCAATAATTGCACCATGGCGAGGCAAAAAACGCTGTACGATGGTGCAACCGGCTAGAGGCCTCCTTGCGCGTGCCCCTCATTTTTCTCCGCAATGTTGTTCCAGGATTCGTGCGATCGATTCGAACGAGTATAATCCCTTAGCGATATCGACAATAAACTCTACTGCAAATTCACGTTCCATGCGCATGTGAAACCCATTCAGTAATAAGAAAGATTTTGTTACAAGATAGGCTGTCCGCTTATTCCCATTGTAAAAACAATGGTTCTTAACCAAAGACTCCAACAACGCCGCAGCCTTTTCGAAAAGAGTCGGATAATCATCCTCGCCGAAGACGCTCTGCTGGGGTCTATGCACTGCGGAATCTAAAAGCCCGTGGTCTTTGACGCCGGCTTGCTCCGCATCGTTCATTCGTTTCATCATGAAGTAATGCGCCGAAACGATCCCTTCCTTCGTTAGAAACACCGTCATCTTATCGATCCTTTAAATCTTCAAGAATCCCCTTGTCTTCCTCGAAGACATCAAAGAAAGCTTCCAGCACTTCAGGACGAACATGATCGGGCAATTTACCTTGCCGCGCTTTTTTCAGCACGATTTCGCCGCGCTCATTTTCGAGGAATTCAATCTCGTCCCCTTGGGATACATTTAATTTCTCAACAAGTCCCTTAGGCAAACTAACGCCAAGGCTGTTCCCCATCCGTCCGATTTTCCGTGAAAATCGGATCTCATTCGATTTGTCCTTCGTCAATTTGACCACACCACTCATTCTACATTCTCCTCTCCATAGTATGATCAAATTTGAATGGTTATAACGTAATTACAGTAATAACTTTTCTAACGTGGGTACATTCTATCAATTAGAAATAGAAATATAAAGCCTCCCACCCGATTTACGGCGGAAGGCTATTCCATGTCTTATCGATGCTGGTCCATAAGAATCCGATTTCCGTCTGGATCTTCAATGAAAAAATGAGCGGGACCCTCCGTCGCCTCATTCGCTTCTACCAGCATTGGGATTCCCTTTTCCTTCAGCTGCTTTTGAATCTCTCGGATGTCCGTAAACTCGTCGAGATTTTCCGCATTTCCATTCCACCCCGGATTAAAGGTCAGGAGGTTCTTTTCGAACATTCCCTGGAATAACCCGATCACGCAACTCTCGTTCTTCAGAATAAGCCAATTCTGAGTCATGTCCCCGCCTAACACTTGAAATCCGAGTTTTTCGTAGAAATTCTTCGATTCATGAATATCTTTTACGTTTAAGCTTACGGAAAATGCCCCAAGTTTCATATTCGATTCTTCTCCTAATTATTCATTTCCGGACCTTCCCTAAGTATAGCCAAAAATAACCACGGAAGTATACGTCCATGTCGCGCTCTGCCCGAAATCGAATGGATCTGGGCTCAGTGACCGAAGAACGCAAGCTGTACGAAAAATAAGACCGCGAACAAATAGAACATTGGGTGCACGTCCTTCCACTTCCCTCTTACAGCCTTCAAGATCGGGTAAGCGATAAAGCCGACGCCGATTCCCGTCGCGATGCTATACGTTAAAGGCATCAATACGATGATTAAAAAAGCAGGAAAAACGACCTCGAATTCGTTCCAATCGATTTTCCGCACCACGCTGATCATGAGGAAGCCGACGATAATCAACGACGGCGCCGTAATCGCCGGAATGGAGGCAAGGACCGACACGATCGGGGAGAAGAACAGCGTAAGGGCCAAGAGCACGCTCACTGTGACGGCCGTCAGCCCCGTTCGTCCTCCGACCGCGACTCCCGCGCTGGACTCGATATATGCCGATGTCGGGCTCGTCCCAAGGACGGCTCCTGACGTCGTACCGACGGCGTCCGCAAGCAGGGCTCCCCTCGAACGAGGAAACTTCCCGTCCTTCATCAACCCGGCCTGCTCCGCTACCCCGAGCATCGTCCCCGTCGTATCGAACAACGTAATGAGCAGGAAGGTGAATACGATCGCATACAACCCGTTCGTAAACACGCCGCCGATGTCCATTTGGAACGCGGTCGCGGATAGTCCGGTCGGCAGCGAGACGAATTGCTCCGGCAGCTCCAACATGCCCATAAAACCTGCGATAATCGCCGTAATGACCATCCCTATAAACAGGTACCCTTTCACCCGATAAGACAACAACGCAAGAGACACCGCCAGCCCGATAATGCTCAATAGCGTCATAGGTTCCGTCAACGTGCCTAACGTGAGCAGCGTAGCCGGGGAATCGACGATGATTTTGGCGTTTTGCAATCCGATGAATGTAATAAATAAGCCGATTCCTACCGTGATCGCATGCTTTAAACTATCGGGAATCGCGTCAAGCAGCATATAGCGAAACGATGTCAACGATAAGATCACGAATAACAAACCCGCGACGAAGACCGCGCCGAGCGCGGTTTGCCAAGAGAGCCCTTCTCCGCCGACGACGCTGAAGGCGAAGTAAGCGTTCAGCCCCATGCCCGGGGCGATGACGATCGGATAATTCGAGGCGAGTCCCATAATTAACGTCCCGATAATACTTGCCGCCACCGTCGCGATAAACACGCCTTGAAAATCCATGCCGGCTTCGCTCAATATGCCCGGATTCACGATGACGATATATACCATCGTGAAAAACGTCGTCACGCCGGCGAGAAGCTCCGTTCCTGCCGACGTTCCTCTTTCCTTCAGCTTGAACCATGTCTCCATTCTCTGTTTCCTCCGCATAAAAAAATAAAAAACCTAACCTGAATATAGGATGCGTTGAAATACACGCAACCTATACTCGTAGTTAGGATTCTTTGGCTCCTTGTAGAAACCCTCAAACCATATTATTGAGGATATACGAGACGTTCGTTTGCCTTAGATAAAATACTGAATCCTCGGTTCGTTGTCAATCCTTTCCCCCCATGTTCCTAAAGCCCTTGATTAACACCTGAACGCCGAAATAAAATTCATGCTCCATATCCGGAACGGGCGTAGATTCATTGCGGTCCATAAGGGTCACTCGGTATTCGTCCAGGAGGAAGGAACAAATATAGTTATTTAACATCCATCCCGCCGAAAAGAGGTCCCGACCGGCGAACCCGGCTTTCTCGAGCATCCCGTTCACTTTCGTAATGAGGTGAAGCCTGTATGGGGTCGTAGGCGGGGTTTGTACCAGCACATGAACGGAATCGCGGATCTCCAAGTACGTCGTTCGGCATCGTCCGCTGAACTCGAGCAACTGTTCTTCCCAAGGAAGGTTTTCGTCCGGGAACGCGATCCCCTTGCATATTTCTTCCCCCATCAAGCTCATGAGCTCATGTTTGTCCCGGATGTACCAATACAAGGAAGCCCCTTTGATATTCAGCGCTTGCGCCAGCCTGCGAATAGTAAGCTTCTCGACCCCCTCTTCCTGGAGGAGAGCCATGGCGGTCTGAACGATGACGGATAGATCCAGTTTCTCGCTGTCCGATGTTCTTTTGGCCAAAAATAAACACCTTCCTTCTCTTGACAATCATACCATGGCGACTGTAATCTAACAATGTTAGATAAAGACTAACGCTGTTAGACAGGAATGACGAATTAAGATAAGGAAGGTCGTGATCCTATGTCGGCGCCTCGCTTCGCGATGTCCAAGGATGGTACTCGAATCGGATACTACCAAGTCGGCCGCGGCCCTGGTTTGGTGCTGCTCCATGGGATCATGGAATCCGCCTCCAGCCATATGGAGCTTGCCGAAGCTCTGTCCGACTCCTTGACCGTCTACTTGCCGGAACGCCGGGGCAGAGGAGTCAGCGGTCCTTACGGAGAGCGTTACGGATTGCAGACGGAAATCGAAGATCTCGCGGCTGTTCTGGAACAGACCCGAGCGACCTCCATATGCGGAATCAGTCTGGGCGCTTTGCTTGCGTTGGAAGCGGCGCGGGCCGATCCCTCCATTCGGAAAGCGGCCCTCTTCGACCCGCCGCTTTCCTTCGACGGTTCCGTATCGACGCATTGGCTGAAGCGATTCGATGAAGAAATGACTCGAGGCGATATCGCCGCCGCGTTGGTAACCAGTATGCTGGGAACGCGGTTGGGGCCGCCTATATTCCACCGACTGCCTCGTCGGCTGCTCGTCGGTCTAACCAAGTTGATGTTGGCCGGGCAGGAGAAGAACGCCGCCGCAGGCGACGAGATCCCCTTCGGCCGGCTTGCCGCAACGATTCCTTATGATGTGGGCCTCGTCGACGAAATCATAGTACCCGTAGATCGTTATGACTCGATGGGTACGGATTTTCTCTTGATGGGAGGCGATCGAAGCCCGGCCTATATGAAGGATGCGCTTCATAAGCTCGAGAAGCTTCTGCCGGGGGCGCAAAGAATCGAATTCACCAAGCTCGGTCATGAGGGGGCCGGCAATCGGAGTCGCCGCGGCCAGCCCGATCGAATCGCTCGGGAATTGCGTAATTTTTTTCTTAGAGGAGAATGCTCATGAACAGTTCGAATTCTAGCAATCGGAAATTCGAATTGTTACGACTGCTGCCTTTGGGCGCCATCGCCGGCCCTGTCCTTTTTACATTGGCATGGGTCGTTCTCGGCTTCCTGAGCGATGGGTATACCATCTACGGAGAACGCATCGAACCTTATTCCGCCGTCACGCAACCTATTAGCGGCTTGGGAATGGGGGCTACCGCCCCCTATATGAACGGAGCCTTCATCGCGAGCGGAATCCTCCTCTTCGCAGGACTTCTAGGTGTATTCCGCAGGATGAGAGACTACGGTAAGCCTTCCATCCGTAAAGCCTGTTTAGCATCGTTCGCACTGTCGCCTATCGGCCTTATCGTATGCGGTCTTTATGATTTGGAACAAACCTTGATGCACTCGATAGGCTTCCTATTGAGTACCGGCACAACGGTGGTGAGCTTCGTCATCGGGGGATTTTATTTCCGAGACATTCCGAATTGGCGTAGATTCGGGAACGCTATGCTCGCGGGCAGTCCCCTTACGCTCCTGCTTGTGATTTTCTTCTTCATGAGCTTCGATCCCATCGCCGCAGGGCAAGGGGTCGGAATCGGCGGCATCGCCAGCCGCGTTCTCGCGTTAGAAGTCCTCGGCTGGTTCGCGCTGATGGGATGGAACGCGTGGGCGAATCGCCTGGAATAAAGCGAATCAACCCAGGCCCCGCCCCGGGCGGATGGCTAACCACCGTCGTCTCCCGAATCTGCCTCGACATGCTCCAAACCCGCAAATCCCGCCACGAGGAATCGATGGAAGCGTACTCGCCCCATGCAGTGATGAATCATCCGCACAGCGATCCGGAAGGCGAAGCGCTGCTGGGCGCCGCGTAATGCTCGGATTGTTTCGAGACCGCTGCGATTCCCCCGTCTTCCCTTTACCTGCTCACGCCCACGCCTTGCTTCTTGGTCGCAGCCGATGGCTTATAGATCGACAGCAGCAGCACGACCAAGCTGACGACGGCAATGCCGCTCAACGCAACGGTTGCTCCATTCCAGCTAATACCGCCACCGAAGAAGAACAGCTCTCGCAAGCCATCCACCAAAAACCGCATCGGCAGCCAGGAATGAATCCAGTCCCGGTAAAAGCCGTTCATAAATTCCTCGGGCAAAGCGAGCAGGGGTGTGCCGAAAAATAACAGCAACACGAACAATACGATTCCGCGAATTCCCGTCCATGACAACACGGCTGAAATCATCAAGAAGAAGCTAAGCACCGATAGGCTAAGGAACCATCCTACATCCGCAATATCCGGCACATCCAGCTGCAACATTGCGTCTGCCAGCCAAGACAAGCCAAAGCCGACCGGCAATGCAACAAGGATACCGAGCGCAAGTTGCGACAATCTGACTAGAAGCCTCCGCTAGCGGCTATCCGCAGCCTCCACCGCTTTGCCCGCCGCAATCGTCGAAACGGCCGCTCCCGCAATGCTTGCCATCCACAGCGGCTGAAACAGCGATACCGGCGCGTTGCCGCGCGCAGGACTACTGCCGGTCTCGTTGACATTCGTAATACTGCTGACGATTGGAGATACAACAACGGCCGCTTGCGACGGCGTCAAGGTCGCGCCCTTGGCCTCCAATTCCGCTAGAAGCTGCGCGCTCACCGCATCGTTTATCGTCGCCAGCGCCCCGCTCATCATTTGGGTAACCATCGAGGATGCCGTCGCATTCATCCCCTGGTTGACCAGCGCTTCAAGCCGTGGCGACTCCGGTGCAGACGATCGAAGCGAAGCCTGTTTTGCGCTGAAGTCGGCAGGAATGACCAGCGCAGCGTAATACTGCCTGTCGTCAAGTCCTTCCCGCATCTCCTCATAGCTGCCGACCTCGACCCATTTCACCGGCGAGGCGGCGGTACCTCCTTGACTCCGGTCGGCGGCCCCCGCGCCGGTCGTGATTTGACCAAGCAGGGCTTCACCCAGCTTCATCTCCGTCCCGTCCTGCAGAATAGCGCCTTCATCCAGGTTAACAACGGCTATCGGCAGATTCGCCGGTTTCATTGTAGCGGCAGGGTAAGACGTCAGCACAAAAATAAACAACGCCGTAAGCGCAATTATCGGCGAAGCCGCAAACAGCTTATTTCGAAAAAGATTCATTCTCACACACTCCCTCAGTCGTATTTGAACACCGTGTTGATTAATGTTCACAATGTAGATTATAATGAGCTCGCATCCAATTACAATAATCAGAATGTAAGAGTCTGCCGTATAATCAACACGTGTGTCCATTCTGTTGAGAAGGAGTGATGATAATGTCCGAGCCGCCTGTTCAAGACAGAAGAATCGTGCGTACGAAACGCTTGATCAGAGACGCATTGACGGAATTGATCGAGGAAAAGGGTTTTGAAGGAATTACGGTCAAAGATTTGACCGATCGTGCGGATATTAATCGCGGTACGTTCTATATTCATTTCAAGGACAAATATGATTTGCTCGATCAAAGCGAAAAAGAAATTATGGATCATATCGAACGGTTAGCCGCATCCGGCTATCAATGGGCTATGGCTGGGGACTGGAAAGAAATAATCCATGGCGCTACCATCCCCTTTGTTCAGAAGTTGTTCGAATATTTCCAGGAACATGCAAGGTTCATGAATGCCGTTCTGGGGCCAAAAGGCGATCCATCGTTTCAGAAACGGCTCCGGGAAGTCATTCGCAAAAGGGTGCTGCCCGTTTTGACGCAGACCAGACACGAGGTGCTGGTGCCGGTTCATTATTTGACGGCATACGTCAGCTCCGCCCATCTAGGCGTCATCCAGGAATGGCTGGAGAACGGCATGGAGACCCCTCCACCCGAGATGGCTACCATTCTGGCGCGATTATCGCTTCTAGGTCCGGGTCATGTCGCCGGCATAACGCGGGAGTAGGGAACCCGTTCAAAATATCTCTAGGTGGTCGTTTCAAGCAAAAATCCACAACCTCGTGCGGTTGTGGATTTAGCACTTGGAGCTCCGCTCCCGTCAGTCAAGCAGGCAAACCATCTACGTCGAGATTTGTAAGCGCCTTTCCTTTAGCTGTTTTCTTCCATACTTCAATCCCGAACAGCATGAAGGCCAGACCCCAAATAATCGGCGAGTAATCCGATACGACAGGAAGAAAGTTGAGAACCGGCGACGCCAGCAGTAAAATCGCCGGCACAATGGATAACACTTTCGTTCGCAGTACCGTAATAGCGAATAAGATCATACCCAGCATCAGGAACGGCATCATGAGGGCACCGCCGATCATAATAGGCAGCGGAGGCATATTCGCCTCCAGGATGGACGGATCATGGACCGCAAACACGAGTGTCGAGAAGACCATGGCCATCAGTATAAAGCTTGCAACGGAGTGGAAGAGGAAGGCGGTAAACCCGAGTTTGCCCATTTCTTTGATATGAACAAAATATAAGCCGAACATTCCCATCCCCATACACATCGTACCGAGGATACCCGAAACCAATTCCGGTACGCTATTCATTCCCCACACGAGTGCTAGCGGAGTCATCAGGGCACGAAAAAAACCTCCGATAATACCGCAAACCGCCAAAAATCGAATCACTTTCAAAAACGTCATTTCCAACATCCTTTCCCTCATCCATTTGGTTTGCTTGATATCGTAAGCATACGCACCCGGACGTCCCAACGTCATGTGACCGGTGTCCCGCGCGGCTAGGAAAAAAAAAGACCCATCCGTCAGGATGGATCTCGTTTGCCCAAACCGGCTTCTCGCGCCATTACGATCGCATGGGCTCGGTCGGCTGCATGCAGCTTGCTTAATATGTTGGATACATAGTTTCGCATCGTTTTGGAGGCGATCCCCAGTTGTTTGGCAATCTCCGCATTGTTTCCCCCTCTGGCGATCCAATCGAGGATCTCTCTTTCCCGCGCCGTCAGCTCCGGGAATACATCCGCGCCGGGCTTCTTGTTCATCGTATCGAAATAATACATCATCCTTCTCGCAATCGCAGAGCTGAAGATCGCCTCCCCTTCTCCGACGGCTACAATCGCTCGAACGATTTCCTGCTGCGACGCATCCTTCAGTAAATAACCTCTTGCACCCGAACGCATCGCCGCAAAGACGGAATGATCGTCATCGAACATGGTAAGGATCAGGATCCCCGTCCGCGGATGCTTAGCGATAATTTCGCGACTGGCTTCAATTCCATTGATTCCCGGCATATTGATGTCCATCAGAATCAGATCCGGGCGCTCTGCATCTGCAAGCTGAATCGCTTCTTCTCCCGTCTGCGCTTCGCCTACCAGTTCGAATTCCGGCAGAGACTTCAGCAACCCGACAAGGCCGTCCCGAAAGACGGGATGATCTTCTGCAATCAATATCTTTCGTTTACGCATACGATTGTCTTTCTCCACGGACGCTCTCTCCCTCTTTCCAGATCGGTATGGTTACCGCTACCGTCGTTCCAGCACCCTGCACCGATGTAACCGATAGGCGTCCTCCTACCTCTTCCGCTCGTTCCCTCATCGATTGCTGCCCCACTCCTGCTTTGGGATTCGACGGAAATCCATGGCCGTCATCCTTTATTGCAATGTGGAGATGCGAATCGGCCCGTACGGTTATCTCGCACTTGCTGCCTCTCGAATGCCGAATTGCATTCGCGACCGCTTCTTGTATAATCCGATAGCCAGCCACCTCAACGGCGGCAGGCAGCGCAGGCAGCTCCTCCATCGTCTCAACCGTGACCCGCAGAGGATGGTCGGCAAATTGGTAAGCGATCTCCCGCACGGCGAAAGCAAATCCGAACTCGTCCAAAGCGGGCGGCCGCAGCGCATAGACCAAGCGGCGCAAGCTGCTTATGGTTTGTCTGAGATGCTCTTGAATGTCGCTCAGCTTGCCTGCCGTTTCGTCGTCGGCTTGTTGTTTGTACAGGAGGCCGTCTATTTTATGCGCTATACTGGCCAGCTCCACGCCGAGACCGTCATGAAGATCCCGACGCAGCCGACGCCGCTCTTCCTCTCTCGCCGTCACCAGACGCTCGCGGGAGCGTTGCAGTTCGCCCTGCAATCGAACCGCTTGCACAGCAATTCCGGCATGCCGAATCAAGTCATCCAGCAAATAATATTTAGCCGGAGGCAATGTCTCCCGCCAAGAACGTACCCCCAGTCGGAGAACGCCTACCTTCTCTCCCTGAATCTGAAGAGGCAGCTCCGAAGCCGTCTCCCCGGCCACTCCATGGGAAGCAAGCGCGATTCGACGTCCGTCCTGCTCGATTTCGATCGAAGCATAAGGAATTCTGAGCGCTTGCGCAAGCCCTTCAACGACAGTCTGCATTAACGAGGAATGCGTCAACGTTAATTCCACCCGCTCGGTGAGCCTGGATAGTACCGTATAAGGCTCTTCCCGATCGCCATATACCAGCCGATTCACCCCTCGCTGAACGGCGGATCGGATGGGCTGGAATAGAACCGCCGCCATGCCGGTCGCAAGCAGCGACACGAACACGTTCCCGTTGCTCTGCAGTACCGCCCCGAATAAACCTACAACGATAACGTACGTGCTGATCACAAATACCGTCATGAATACATAGATGATCGTCCTGTTAAAGAGGATCGACATATTGCGGAGGCGCAGCTCGAAGATCGATATTCCGATGGAGAAAGGCATGAACAGAAGCCCTGTATAGAAAACAAACCACGTGAGCATTTTGGCAAGTCCGTGATCCAGACTCTGCAGCAGCAAGCTGACCGGAACGGCGATAAGGAAGCTCCCCAGACTTGCGACGAACCACTTGATCTGCCTCTTTTGTTCCACGGTAGTCGCATTTCGATATCGTCTCGCTTGCGAGTAGACAATAAGTACATGAAGAGTTAGGAAAGCCGAGGTACGGAATACTGCAGGCCACGTGTTGGGGTCGATCAGGGTACCCTGCAGAAAGTATTGTCCAATCGTCCCCACTAGACCGAAGTAAGCGGGGACACGCAGCCATCCAGGGGCAAAATGCCCGTCCGGATAAAGAAATAGAAAGAAGAGGTACAAACCTCCCGTAAAATTAACGATTTGCAAGAGAGCATTCATGTCAGGAGAACCCTGAAATACTTCCGGCTGTATTCCTAACGCCGTTCCCGTGGCGATCAACAGGATCGAAGCGAACAAGCAGACCCGATCCTTGAACCCATAATAATAAAGAAGGGCGCCGATAGAGAAAAACGTAATGAATTGAATGGTGATCAGAATTGTCACGATCGCCCCGTACAAATGCGTAGACATGCCGAAGCTGTTCAGGTCGGCCGCTTCCTTGAACGTAAGCTGGAATAAATTTCCGCAGGCCGAAGCCGCGCACGGAGTCAAGTACAACTCATAGGATTTCCAGGCGGAGAATAGAAAGACAGCAATGGATATAGCGGCGATATACCACCAACCGACATGCTGTGTTAGCGTGAAGATTCTCTGAATATGCTTCACTTGACACCACCGTTTTCTTATTTCCGGTTTTTCTAGTATCTGGGTCCTTGCTTGTAAAATGGAGGTGTTCTCACTGAGTTTAAGTCTACATGACTCTTATATAGAAATAAATAATTTTCCATCCGCTCCTGGTTTCGCCGGGTCATTTTGCTGACTATGACGCGCTATACTTAGCTTTCATGATGCGGTAACAGAGCTTAATAAGATTCGGCACGGAAAACACTTTTCCTATAAGATATGAGAACGCTGCACGGTTTCCTCGCTTCGTGTTGCACTCCATGCAAGAAGCGAGTAAGTTTCGGGGAAGATCCGAGCCGCCTTTGCTTGAAGGGACAATGTGATCGACCGTCGTTGCGGGACGCCCGCACCACAAGCATGTGTACTGATCCCGTTTTAATGCGGCTTTCCGACAGTCTCGAAATAAAAATGGGTTGTAAAGCAATCGAATCGTCTGCTCGTCAATCCAGACGGCACGAGCGCGATCGACTTCTCTCCATGCCCGGTGAAGCAAACAGGGGGTAAGTTTGTGACCATCCACATTGAGCACTGTTATCATAGTCAATCGCCTCCTAAAGCTAAAGTCAGTCAATAACGCATTCGAACCACAAAGCAAAAGACACCCTCTCGGGTGTCTCTGCACTTGGTATGGAGCCGAGGGGAGTCGAACCCCTGTCCGAAAATAACGGCACACAAGCTTCTACGAGTGTAGTTACGGTATTGTTGTCATCGCGCGGACGCCCCGGAACCGGCTTCGCGCGCGATCAGCCTGATTGTCTTCTTCCGTCAGACCCCAGGCGGAGACCTGACGGCGTATCCCACTAAAGGTGAGCCCCTATCCTAGCACATGGGCGATGCTAGGTAGAAGCACGAGAGCAGGTTATTAAGCTGCTACTGCGTAAGAAGGTTGTGCTTTGCCATTTATTATGGCTTTAGCGTTGATGAAGCGGACGCGGCCCCGCTACTCGCTACTCATGCTCGAACTATTCCCGTCGAATCCATAAACGGCCCCGTAAGTAAAGCAATGAAGCGGCGTTACAAAACCATTATAACACGAACCGCCGCCGGGGAGTATGGAGAGTGGTGGAACGCGATCCATGGAAGACGAAGCAGCCGCAGCTAGCTTGCCGTCTTACCGCGTCCCGGTCCCTGCAGCGGCGCCGCCCAAGCCCGCGCCTCCGCCCGCACCAACGCCAGGGGCGAGGCCCGTGCCTAACGGATCGACGTCCACGGCGATGACGCGATTGGTTTCCGGATCGAACGCGATCCGCACTTCGACGACGAATTCGCGTCCGCCTTCCCTCAATGCATAATGGAACGTCTCGACCGCGTCGCGTCCCATATGCTCATAATCGACGATCTGCGCGTTCGGAAACCGCCTGCGGGTTTCCTCCAGCCCGAACCGTCCCCATGGGCCGTACAGCTCCACGGGTTCGTTTCGGATCGTTCGCGCCGCGACGTCGTTCCCTTCGGCCTGCATTCTCGGTTGTGCGTTGCATGCAGGGAGAATCAAGCCGACCGCTAGTACATATAAGCTCCACTTTAACAGGATCGTCCGCATCGGGGAAACTCACTCCTTATTTCCTTGGTTAGGAGTAATTTGCCCTTCGGACGGTCGCTTTTATGCAAAATCGGCCGCGCCCCGCGAGGAGCGCGACCGAAACGAATGCTTAGTCTTTGCGCTTTTTCTTCTTCCACCGCTTCTTCTTCGGCTCGCCGCTCACGTCGAAGCGCGGCGGCGTCAGCTCGGTCGATGCCTCGACCGCGATCAACGCGGACGTGCGCGGGCCTCCGCCGGCGCGCGGACCGCTGCGGCCCTTCTTCTTGCCGCCGCCTCCGGCGCCTTTGCCCGAGCCGGGCCCCGCGGCGAAGCCGCCGCCGAAGCCGCCCGTACGCGGCTTCTTCTTGCCGCCGGCCGCGCTGCGCTTGCCCGGGCCTCCGCCGGTGCCGCCGCCGCCGCTCGGACCGGCGCCCGCCCCGCCGGCGCGGCGCTTGCCCGCGCCGCTCGGCTTGAAGCCCCAGAAGTCCGCGCCGCCGCTTTCGCCGGCGGCGTTCCGCGTCCCGCGGGCGTTCCGCTCCTGCGTCCCCTCGGCCGCGATCACCTTGCCGCGGCTGCGCTTCGTGCGGCCGCCAGCGCCTCGGTGCACCGCGTCCGCGTCGGCGCGAATGACGTTCGCCCGACCGCCGGCGCGCGACTTCATGTCGACGAGCTCGAAGTCGATGTTCCGCTCGTCGACGTTGACGCGGGCGACGCGCACCTTCACTTCGTCGCCGATGCGGAACACGCGAGCGGTCCGCTCCCCGATGAGCGCGAGCTGCATCTCGTGGAAGTGGTAATAGTCGTCGGACAGGTCGCTTAGGCGAACAAGACCTTCGATCGTATTTTCCAGCTCAATGAACATGCCGAACGACGTCACGGACGAGATGATGCCCTCGAATTCCTCGCCGATCTTGTCGACCATGTACTCCGCCTTCTTGAGCGCGTCCGTCTCCCGCTCCGCGTCGACCGCGAGCCGTTCGCGCTCGGACGATTGCTGGGCGATATCGGGCATCCGAGACGCCAGATACTCCTGGCGATGATCCGTCAGCGCGCCGCCGTTATCGATAACCTCGCGCATGATGCGGTGAATGACGAGGTCCGGGTACCGCCGAATCGGCGACGTGAAGTGCGAATAAAATTCCGCCGCGAGGCCGAAGTGGCCGAGCGACTCCGCGTCGTACCGCGCCTGCTTCATCGAGCGAAGCATAACGGTGGAGATGACGGTTTCTTCCTTAGCGCCCTTGATCTCCTCGAGCAGCGATTGCAGCGCGCGAGGGTGGACGGTGTTGCCCTTCCCCTTCACCACATAACCGAAGTTCGTGATGAACTGCATGAAGTGCAGCAGCTTCTCGCCGTCCGGATCCTCATGGATCCGGTACAAGAACGGCACCTTAAGCCAGTGGAAATGCTCCGCCACCGTCTCGTTCGCCGCCAGCATGAATTCCTCGATCATCTGTTCCGCGATCGTTCGCGGGCGCTTCACGATGTCGATCGGCTTGCCTTCCTCGTCGACGATCACCTTCGATTCCGAGAAGTCGAAGTCGATCGCGCCGCGGCGCATCCGCTTCTCGCGCAGAATCAAAGCCAAGTCGCGCATCTGACGGAAGAACGGCAGCAGCTCCTTATACCGCTCGAGCAGCTCCGGCTCCGGATCGGCTTCTTCGTCGACCAGCAGACGTACGTTCTTATACGTCATCCGTTCGACCGTCTTAATGACGGACGGGAAGATGTCATGGCGGACGACCTTGCCCGTCGGGTCGATCTCCATCTCGCAGGAGAGCGTCAGCCGATCGACCCTTGGATGCAGCGAGCAGATACCGTTCGACAGCCGGTGCGGCAGCATCGGAATGACGCGGTCCACCAAATAGACGGACGTGCCGCGGTTGAACGCCTCGCGGTCGAGCGCCGAGCCTTCCTTCACGTAATAGCCGACGTCCGCGATGTGGACGCCTAACAAATAGTTGCCGTTCTCGAGCCGCTGTACGTCGACCGCGTCGTCGAGGTCTTTCGCGTCTTCGCCGTCGATCGTCACGATCGTGCGCCCGCGCAGATCGCGCCGTCCGACGAGCTCTTCCTCGCGGATCGTATCCGGCGCCGCCTCCGCTTCCTCCATGACCTCCGGCGGGAACGCCTCCGGCAAGCCGAACTTGCGGATGATGGACAAGATGTCCACGCCCGGATCGTCCTTATGGCCGAGAATTTCGACGATTTCGCCTTCCGCCGCCGCCCGGCCGTCCGGGAACGTCACGAGCTTGACGACGACCTTCTGTCCGCTCACCGCGCCCATGAATTTCTCGCGGGGGATGAACACATCCTTCTGAATTCGCTTGTCGTCCGGGAGGACGAAGCCGTACGTCTCATGGTTGTCGAAGGTGCCGACGATTTGCGAATTCGCCCGCTTCACGACGCGCACGACCTCGCCCTCGAGCTTCGTGCCGTTCGGTCCGCCGCGGCCCGTGACGCGGCCGATGACGGTGTCGTTCTGCATCGCGCCCTTCATGTCGTTCAGGTGAATGTAGATGTCCGGATGATCCCGATCGTCCGGGATGAGGAATCCGAACCCCTTCGGATGGGCATGCAGCCGGCCGCGCACGAGGTTCATCCGCTCCGGCACGCCGTATCGGTCCGTGCGCGTGCGAATGACTTCGCCCTCGTTTTCCATCTCGTTCAGAAGCTTCACCAGCTCCTTAAACTCCTCCGCCCCGTCGACGCCATAATGGGTCTCCAACTCCTGGACGGTCATCGGCTTATAGGCCGTCTCTTGCATAAACTCAAGAAGCTCTTGCTTCGTAACCAAGCGCATCACCCCGATTCGTTACTACTAGTGTATCCACTCGCAGGCAAAACAAAAACAGCAGGTTTAGCGTAACCTGCTGTGCATCGAACGCATTCATGTATAATTGTTCCTAGCCTCAACCGACAACGTAAGCAACCACGATGGTCAGGATGAAGAAGCCGGCCGCGAGGCCCATCGTCACGCGTTGCAGCACAAGCTCCATGCCGCGCGCCTTCTGCTTGCCGAACAGATGCTCCGCACCGCCCGTGATGGCGCCGGACAAGCCTGCGCTCTTCCCCTTCTGGAGCAGCACGATCGCGATCAAAGCGACGGAGAAAATGATCAAAAGCACTTTAAACAATGTTTCCAAACGTTCCACCTCCGAACCAAGGATAAACGGTATATACGTCTCTCGATAAAGGACAATGCCGTTTACCGAGACCATTTCAGGTGTTTGCATCCGCAGGACATAATGTACTGAATCGCGGACAAAACTCACGTATTAGCAATAGTATCATACATTGCCGGACAAGGCAACGTTTTCAGCTTCGGCGCGCGCCGAGCGAGAATTGCGAAACCGTCTGCCGATCGCTTTCCGTCAGCTCCCGCCCCAACGCTTCCGCCAGCTCGCGAGCGATTCGTCCCTCGTCTTCGCCGTGCGCGAGCGCCAGCTTGGCCAACGTCTCGAACTCCTTCATCTCCGCCCAGAACGTTGCGCGGTCTACCGGCTTGTAATGAGACTCGATGTACCACTCTGCGTCGTAGGCGCGTACGAGGTCGACCAGCCGCAGCAGGTCGTCCGCCTTGTAATACCGCGGGCCGTCGTAGATCGCGGGTCCGAGCGCGTCGCCGATGAACAGGATTTTCTCTTCGGGTACATAGAACAAGCACGAATCGTCAGCATGCACGCCGCCGACGCGGTCGATGCGGCACGACACGCCGCCGAGATGCAGCGTCATGCTTCCCTCGAACGTCGCGTCCGGCAGCCGCACTTCGATGTCGTCCCGGTCGTCCCCGAACTCCTTCTTCATATAGGTCGCGCAAAACTCGATCTCGGTTCCGGCGGAGACCCGTTCGTCGATCGCGGCGTCCGACCAGTCGAGGCCGACTTGCGTCGCAAGCTTGTCGCGCGTCCTCGCGTGCGAGAGGAGCGGTACGGCATCGACGGAGGCGCCGAAGCTGTGGTCCCAATGCCAATGCGTCAGCGCCGTCACCGCGTCTCGGGTTGCCCCCGCCGCCGCGCGCACGCCTTCCCGGAAGGCGGCCGTATGCCGCTTCGAATTGCCTGCGTCGATATAAAGCATTCGTTCGTTCCCGAGCACCGCGCCCAGAATCGGCCGATCGACCGACCCGTCCGCCGGCATGTATAAGAATCGTGGAGTCAGAGAATGAATCATGTTCGGAAAATGCTCCTATGACAGCGGCGATACGCCGCGTTTTTTCGAAAATAAAGGCTTCTTCGGCCGCGGCAAGAAGTGGCCGATCGCCCGCTTCGCGCACCAGAGCGCGAACAGCAGGAAGAAGACGCCCCAGACGATGGCGGGAATCCCGGTCGCGTTCGCGAGGTTCGCGGCGTCCCCGGCCCCGCTCGGCGTCGTCGCCGCCAGAATCGTAATCGTAATTGCGCCGACCACGGATTCCACCAACGACAGGAAGGCGAGCAGCAAATAGTAAGCGACCCGGACGAAGCCGATCGGCAGAACGAAGGCGACGACGTTGATGCCGATGAAGCCGAGCAGCCACTGCGTGCCGAAGTCGTTGCGGACGAACAGCACTAAGCATACCAACGCCACGACGGTGACGATCGCGAGGCCGAGCCGATGCTGTCCGTGCCGGTGCAGCGCGAACAACAGCACCGCGAACAGCGACGCCGTCATATAGCCCGACAACGACACCGGAAGCAGCCGCCAGCCGCTCTCCACGGCCGACAACGTCACCCCGCTGTGGTCTTCGTATAAATGGATATATTGCACCTCGCCGGACAACAGCAGCGTCGCCGCGGCGTGGCCGAATTCGTGAATCATCGTGTCCATGTTGCGGAAATACGGAGAAAAGGGGAGCCACTCCGTAAGCGCGAAGCATCCCACTAGTAACGCTAGCGTGACGATCCATCGGCCCATGAGCGGCTCCCCCTATGCTGAGCAAAGTTTGCGCGGCGGGCTCCCCCGCTCCGCACCCTTCTATCTTACTTGAAATTCTTCAAGTTATAGAACGCCTTCTTGCCGGCGTATTGCGCCGCGACGTTCAAGTTGTCTTCGATGCGAAGCAATTGGTTGTACTTCGCGACGCGGTCCGTCCGGGACGGCGCGCCCGTCTTGATTTGGCCTGCGTTCGTAGCGACCGCGATGTCGGAGATCGTGCTGTCTTCGGATTCGCCGGAACGGTGAGAGATAACGGCCGTGTAGCCCGCGCGCTTCGCCATCTCGATCGCGTCGAACGTCTCCGTCAACGTACCGATTTGGTTGACCTTGATCAGGATCGAGTTGCCGATGCCTTCTTCGATGCCCTTGCCGAGGCGCTCCGTGTTCGTGACGAACAAGTCGTCGCCGACGAGCTGCACTTTGCCGCCGAGGCGATCCGTCAGCAGCTTCCAACCTTCCCAGTCGTCTTCGGAGCAGCCGTCTTCGATCGTGATGATCGGGTACTTGTCGACCCAGCTTGCGAGCAGGTCTACGAACTCGGCAGGCGTGAAGGACTTGCCTTCGCCTTCAAGCTCGTATTTGCCGTTCTTGAAAAATTCCGTGGACGCGACGTCCATACCGAGGAACATGTCGACGCCCGGCTTGTAGCCTGCGCGCTCGATCGCCGTGATGATCGTCTGCAGCGCTTCTTCGTTGGAGCCGAGGTTCGGCGCGAACCCGCCTTCGTCGCCTACGGCGGTGTTCAGACCCTTCTCCTTAAGAACGGACTTCAGCGCATGGAACACTTCCGCGCCCGCGCGAAGCGCTTCGGCGAACGTCGGCGCGCCGACCGGCAGTACCATGAACTCTTGTACGTCGACGTTGTTGTCCGCATGCGCGCCGCCGTTGACGATGTTCATCATCGGCACCGGCAGCTGCTTCGCGTTGAAGCCGCCGAGGTAGTTGTAGATCGGAATGTCGAGCGCGTCCGCGGCGGCGCGAGCGACCGCCATCGAAACCGCGAGGATCGCGTTGGCGCCGAGCTTGCCCTTGTTCGGCGTGCCGTCGAGGTCGATCATCGCTTTGTCGATCGCGACTTGCTCGAGCGCGTCGAGGCCGATGATGACCGGCGCGATCGCTTCGTTAACGTTCTGGACGGCCTTGAGGACACCCTTGCCGAGGTAGCGGCCCTTGTCGCCGTCGCGAAGCTCTACGGCTTCGTGCGCGCCCGTGGAGGCGCCGGACGGAACGATGGCGCGGCCTTTGGCGCCGGATTCGAGCTTTACTTCGACTTCGACCGTCGGGTTGCCGCGGGAGTCGAGCACCTCGCGTGCGTAAACGTCAGCAATAATCGTCATGGATAGTACACTCCTTAGATAAGGTTATTTCAGTAGGCCGAAGCCTATGATGCATTGGGTTGTTTTCCGGTAGCAACAAGCGCAAAAATGCAGTTATTTCGGCCGAAATTCGCCGTTCCGTCCCGAATAAGCGCAAAAGTGCAGGTATTCGAACCCGAATCGGCTCTACCTACCGTAAATAGATGCACTTATGCCGTTATTCCCGCCGACCTGGATCTCCGCCGTAAAAACAACTGCAAATTCGCCGTTATTTCAGCAGCGTGTTCCCCGTCATCTCGACCGGCTTCGGCAGCTCGAGCAGCTGCAGCAGCGTCGGCGCGATGTCCGCGAGGATGCCGTCGTCGCGCAAGGAGACGCCTTCGCGCGTCACGATGAGCGGCACCGGGTTGATCGTGTGCGCCGTGTTGCGCGTGCCGTCGTCGTTCGTGACGACGTCCGCGTTGCCGTGGTCCGCCGTAATGACGGCGACGCCGCCCTTCGCCAGGATCGCGTCGACGACGCGGCCCAAGCATTCGTCCGTCGCTTCGACCGCGCGGATCGTCGGCTCGAGCAAGCCCGAGTGGCCGACCATGTCCGGGTTCGCGAAGTTGAGCACGATCGCGTCGTGGCGCTCCGCTTCGATCTCCGCGACGCAAGCCGCGGCGACCTCGTAAGCGCTCATCTCCGGCTGCAGGTCGTACGTGGCGACCTTCGGCGAGTTGATCAGGATGCGCGTCTCGCCTGGAAGCTCGACGTCGCGTCCGCCGCTGAAGAAGAACGTCACGTGCGGATACTTCTCGGTTTCCGCGATGCGGAGCTGCTTCAGTCCGTGTTGGCCGAGCACTTCCCCGTAAGTATTATCCAATTCTTTGGGCTTATAAGCAACATATCCGTCCACGCTCTCGCTGAAGAGCGTCAAGCAGACGAAGTACAAGCCCGTCGGCGCCTTCTCGCCGCGGTCGAACCCGCGGAAATCCGCGTTCGTGAATACTTGCGAAAGCTGGATCGCGCGGTCCGGGCGGAAGTTGAAGAACACGACCGCATCGCCGCTTTCCACCAAGCCGACCGGCCGGCCGTCTTCGCCGACGATGACCGTCGGCATGACGAACTCGTCGAACACCGACTTCTCGTGCGATTCGACGATCGCTTGCATCGGGTCGGCGTACGTCGGGCCTTCGCCGTACACCATGGCGCGGTACGACTTCTCCGTCCGCTCCCAGCGCTTGTCGCGGTCCATCGCATAGTAGCGGCCTTGCACCGTCGCGATGCGGCCGACGCCGATCGAAGCGATCTTCTCCTGCAGCTCGCCCATATACTTGCGCGCGCTGTCCGGCGCGACGTCCCGGCCGTCGAGGAATGCGTGGATATACACTTCCTCGAACTGCTCCTTCTTCGCGAGCTCCAGCAGCGCGAACAGATGGCCGATGTGGCTGTGCACGCCGCCGTCGGAGAGCAAGCCGTACAGGTGAAGCTTCTTGCCGTTCTCCTTCGCGTGGCGAACCGCGCCGATCAACGTCTGGTTCTCGAAAAATTCGTTATCCCGAATCGACTTCGAGATTCGCGTCAGGTCCTGATAGACGGTCCGACCGGCGCCGATGTTCAGGTGACCGACCTCGGAGTTGCCCATCTGGCCCTCCGGCAGGCCGACCGCCTCGCCGTGCGCGGTCAACGTCGTATGCGGGTACGTGTTCCAGTACCGGTCGTAGTTCGGCTTCTTCGCTTGCGCGACCGCATTGCCATGCGTGTCGCCGCGCAGTCCGAAGCCGTCGAGAATGATCAGCGCTACCGGTTTCGGACGACTCATGCCCGCGCACCTTCCACCAGCGCGACATAGGAGTTCGGCTGCAGCGATGCGCCGCCCACCAGAGCGCCGTCGATGTCGGACGCGCCGAGATACTCGCGCACGTTCTCCGGCTTCACGCTGCCGCCGTATTGAATGCGGACCTTCGCGGCCGCGTCGGCGCCGAACGCTTCCGCGACGACGGAACGGATATAAGCGATGACTTCGTTGGCGTCGGCCGCCGTGGACGACTTGCCGGTGCCGATCGCCCAGATCGGCTCGTACGCGATGACGAGCGACGCGACTTGCTCGGCCGACAGGCCTTCCAATGCGCCGAGCGTCTGCACGCGGCAGACGTCCTTCGTGCTGCCGGCTTCGCGTTCTTCCAGCTTCTCGCCGACGCAGACGATCGGAATCAAGCCGTAGCTCAGAGCGGCCTTCGTCTTCTTGTTGACGGTTTCGTCGGTTTCCGCGAAGTATTGGCGGCGCTCCGAGTGGCCGAGGATGACGTATTTCACGCCGAGGTCGACCAGCATCGGGCCGGATACTTCGCCCGTGAACGCTCCGTTCGCTTCCCAGTGCATGTTTTGCGCGCCTACGGCGATCGCCGTGCCGCGTGTCGACTCCACGAGCGCCGGAAGCGCCGTGAACGGCGCGCATACGACCGCTTCGACGCCGGAGACGGCGGCGACGGCCGCTTTCGCTTCCGCGATGAAGGCGGACGCTTCCGCGCCGGTTTTAAACATTTTCCAGTTGCCTGCAATAATCGGTGTTCTGCTCATCTCTCGAACTACCTCCTACTTATCGTTAAGCGCTACGACGCCCGGAAGCGCCTTGCCTTCCATAAACTCGAGGGAAGCCCCTCCGCCGGTGGAGATGTGATCCATCTTGTCGCCGAGGTTGAACTTCTCGACCGCCGCCGCGGAATCGCCGCCGCCGATGACCGTATAACCGGACGTCTCCGCGCAAGCTTCCGCTACCGCGCGCGTGCCGTGCGAGAACGGCTCGATCTCGAACACGCCCATCGGTCCGTTCCAGACGACGAGCTTCGACGATTTGATAACGTCGGCATACATCTCGCGCGTCTTCGGTCCGATGTCGATGCCTTCCCACTCCGCCGGAATGCCGTCGATGCCGACGATCTGCGTGTTGGCCGTCGGGCTGAAGTCGTCCGTGACGACGATGTCGACCGGCATAAGGAAGTTCACGCCGCGCTCTTTCGCCTTCGCCATGAATTCTTTCGCTACGTCGATCTTCGAATCGTCGCAGAGCGACTTGCCGATTTCGTAGCCTTGCGCCTTAAGGAACGTATAAGACAAGCCGCCGCCGATGATGACGTTGTCCGCGATCTCGAGCAGCTTGTTGATGACGTCGATCTTGTCCTTCACCTTCGCGCCGCCGACGATCGCCGTGAACGGGCGGTCCGGGTTGAACAGCGCCTTGCCGAGCACGGACAGCTCCTTCTCCATCAAGAGGCCCGAGACGGCCGGCAGATGATGCGCGATGCCTTCCGTGGAGGCGTGCGCCCGATGCGCCGCGCCGAACGCGTCGTTCACGTACAAGTCCGCGAGCGCGGCGAATTGCTTCGCGAGCTCCGGATCGTTCTTCTCTTCGCCCTTATAGAAGCGTACGTTCTCGAGCAGCAGCACGTCGCCCGCTTGAAGCGCGTCGACCGCCGCTTGCGCCGCCGGGCCTACCGCTTCGTCTACCTTCGCAACGTGCTTGCCGAGCAGCTCGGAGAGGCGCGCCGCGACCGGCGTCAGCCGCATCTCTTCGACGACTTCGCCCTTCGGTCGGCCGAGATGGCTTGCGAGAATGACCTTCGCGCCGCCCTCGATCAAAAACTTGATCGTCGGCAGCGTTTCGCGGATGCGCGTGTCGTCGGTGATCGCGCCGTTTTCGAGAGGTACGTTGAAGTCTACGCGAACGAACACCCTTTTCCCAGATACGTCTACGTCTCTTACGCTCTTCTTGTTATATGCCATGGTCCATTACCTCCGGATTTAGGTCTAGACCCGCGGAAAGGCGCCCCCGCCTTGCTTGCCGGAGCGCCTTCCTTCCCTGCGGGATGTGTGTTCGCGAATCTTAGAGGCCCTTGCCGGCGATGTAGGACACGAGGTCTACGACGCGGTTCGAGTAGCCCCACTCGTTGTCGTACCAGGAGACGACCTTCACCATGTTGTCGCCTACGACCATCGTCGACAATGCGTCGATCGTGGACGAAGCCGGGTCGCCGTTGTAGTCGCTCGAGACGAGCGGCTCCTCGGAGTAGTTCATGATGCCCTTCAGGCGGGAGTTCGCAGCGTCCTTCAGGACGGCGTTCACTTCTTCGACCGTAACGTTCTTGGACACTTCGACGACGAGGTCCGTGACGGATACGTTCGGCGTAGCGACGCGGAACGCCATGCCGTTCAGCTTGCCCTTGAGCTCAGGCAATACGAGGGAGACGGCTTTCGCCGCGCCCGTCGTGGACGGGATGATGTTCTCCGCAGCGGCGCGCGCGCGGCGCAGGTCCTTGTGCGGCAGGTCGAGCACGGATTGATCGTTCGTGTACGAGTGAACCGTCGTCATCATGCCCTTGACGATGCCGAAGCTGTCGTTGAGCACTTTGGCGAAAGGCGCCAAGCAGTTCGTCGTGCAGGACGCGTTGGAGATGACCGTGTGCGCCGCCGGATCGTACTTCTCTTCGTTGACGCCCATAACGATCGTGATGTCTTCGTTCGTCGCCGGAGCGGAGATGATGACTTTCTTCGCGCCGCCCTTGAGGTGAGCTTCCGCCTTCTCCTTCGCCGTGAAAATGCCCGTCGACTCGACGACGATTTCCGCGCCTACGCTTGCCCACGGCAGGTTGCCAGGGTCGCGCTCGGAAAATACTTTCACCGTCTTGCCGTTTACGATCAGGGCGCCTTCGCCCGCTTCTACCGTCGCGTCGAGCTTGCCGTGCGTCGTGTCGTATTTGAGCAAGTGCGCGAGCGTCTTGACGTCCGTCAAATCGTTGATCGCGACTACGTCTACATCCGGGTTGTTCAAGGCTGCGCGGAATACGTTGCGCCCGATCCGACCGAAACCGTTAATGCCTACTTTTACCATGAAGAAAACCTCCTAAAAAATATGTTTATATCAAGACGCGCTGCCGCCTGGGTGTTTCCGGTACATCATATCAGGTGCTTGCGTCAAGAGAACTGAACTGCAGCATGGCCATGGCGGCCGCTTCGTCGGTAATCAATACGTCTTCTTGCCCGTTCTTCAAGACGGCGGCGATCGCTTCCGCCTTGCTTCCGCCGCCGGCGACCGCGATGACGGTCTCCATGCGCTGGATGTCCTCGAGCCGGAGTCCGACCGTCGGCATCCGATGCACGACTTCTCCGGCCCTGTTGTAGTAGTAGCCGAACGATTCGGCCACCGCGCCGCCCGTGCGGAGCTTCTGAATCGTCTCCGCGTCCACTCGTCTTCTGCGAGCCATCTCATAGGCTTCCCCAATGCCGTGCACCGCAATGCGGGCGCGCCGCACAATATCTGCCACTTCGCGGATATGGGGTTCGCTCATGAGCGTGGCGATCGCCTCTTCGCCGACGTCGTCCGGCACGTGCATCAGCCGGTAGCCGCCGCCCGTGCGCTTCGCCATCGTGGACGCGATCGTGCCGGACTGCAGCTCGACCCGTTCGCCGAGGCCCCCGCGGGCGGGGACGAACAAGGCGCCCTTCAGGCCTTGCGACGCGCTGAGGTGATCGGCGACCTCGACGATCGTCGAGCCGCCGGTGATCGCGACGACGAGCGGCTCGTTGTCCGCGCGTTCCATCGCCGCCGCGGCTCGCGTCAGCTCGGCGGCGCCCGCCTTGCCGAGCTCCCGCTTCGCGAGCGGGTCGCGGTCGGCGTCGCCCGGGACGACGACGACTTGGCGCAGCCCGAACGCCGCGGCGAGCCGATCCTCCAGCTCCGCGAGACCGAACCATTCCTTCATCATCGGCTCCATGTCCGCGAGCAGGGAGATGCCGGCATCGCTGACGCGCATGCCCGACGTCTCGATGTCGACGAGCCCTTGCGACTTCAGAAATTCCGTCTCGGCGCGCAGCACGCGCTCCGACATGCCGAGCGCGGCGGCCAGCGTGCGCCGTCCGACCGCCCCGGCGTGCCGGAGATGCCTTAGAATCGTATATCGCTTCTTCAAAACGTCCACGACGTCCGGAGCCAACACTCTCTGAATTTCGAGAACGGTCCGCATGACGAACCTCCCCTTGCCGCGCCGCGCGCATAACGATCTTCTTCGCGAGCGCTTGACCTTCTCATTTTATCCGGTTCGCGCCGGCGTCAAACGGGGAGGAATCTTTCTGTGGGACCAATTACGTCCCGACCATCCGTTTTCCGTCCCACTAACATCATTTTACTCTAGCGTTTGGAAGGATGCAACTCCTTTTCAAAGAAATTTGACCCTTCCGGAAAATGGATTTTTTACGGGCTTGCATTTTCTCCGCGGATGTCATATACTTAATTTCGCTGTCACAACAACACGCGCCCGTGGTCCAATGGATATGACGTAGGCCTCCGGAGCCTGAGATCGGGGTTCAATTCCCTGCGGGCGCGCCATACATACCAACAAGAGCTTCCGCAATCGCGGGGGCTTTTTTTTATTTGCCCCGCGTGGGGCGTCGGGGCGTTCCGCTTCCGACACACTTCATATAAGGAGGGCCCAGAGGACGAGCCCGGGCGGTGTACCCGCTGCGTCTCTTTCTAACCTGATTTCTTTTGCTCAGGCAGCAGTCCACTCCAAACACGCAGGCCCATAAGTATTGGAATCAGATTCGAACGAACCGCGTGGTCGCGCGTTACCGCGAACACCCTACCCGAGCGAAAGAAATGAGGTCGGAAAGACAGCTAGAATCGAAAGACGCCGCCCGTCCCGAAGGACGAGCGGCGTCGTCGAACTATCGCTTACTTATAAATGAGCACCTGAGCGGCGGAGCGATCGGAAGCTTCGCCGATCACCCCTACCTTCAGCCCGAACTGCGGCAGCAGGCGGCCTGCGTCCGGCAGCCCGGCGTTCGCGTAATCGGCGCCGTCGTTGAACAGCGGATTATGCGACGCGTTCGGATCCGTAATCGTCAGACCGTAGATAGACGTATAATCGATGTCCATCTTCTCGCCTTTCTCGAGACCGAACGCGGCGTCGTGGAGCTGGAAGCGCGAAGCGGCAGGCACGCCGTCGCTCCACTTCACGACCTTCTGGTCCGCGTCCACGAGGCCGAGGAAGCCCTCGCCCGGGTGAATGCCGGTCCAGTTGTCGGTGTACGATTCGTCCACGTACCAGATCAAGAGGCCCGGGTCGTACGACATCAAGCTGTCTCCCCGGAGGATATGCGCCAGTCCGGCGTCGACGCCGTTGTGCGAACGCCACTCGAGCAAGTAATATTGCGCCGCCGTGAACGTTCCCGTATCGACGGTAAACCCGTCGAGCGCGAACGCCGGCTCCGTCGACGCCTCCGCGCCGTCCGACAGAACCGTCTCGCCGTCGATCGTAACCGCGATGTCGTCGATGTACCAGCCCATCTCCGAGACGGCGACGTCCGTCCAATAGTTGAAGCGCAGCTCGATCGATTGCCCGGCATAAGCCGAAAGGTCGAACCAGCCCTCGACCCAGCCGTTCGAATGGCCGGTGATGCCGTGTCCCGGGTTTTGACCGTAATCGTCCTGCGTCGTCGTCAGGTTGCCCGGAATCGACTCCCAAGCGCCCCCGCCGGCGCGGACTTGCACGGAACCGAAGTCCCATTGCTCCTCGATCTGATACCACGTCTTGAACGTCAGCGCCGCGCCGGTCGCGCCGGTCAAATCCAGCGTCGTCGTCATGGACCGATCGAGCTCGTCGCCCCGGCCGCTGTAATATTCGTATTCTCCGCTATACGGAGTGTTGACCGTGACGACCTTATCCGGCAGATCGATGCGGACGACGTCGTCGTTCGCGCCTTTCGTGACCGCTTCGTCGAGCGTCGCGACGACGCCGCCCGCAGGGATGTCGTCGATATGGATCGCCGAACCCGACAGCCAGTTGCCGCCCAGATTCGCTTGCAGGAATTCCTTCGACCAGGCGCTGAAGCCCGTCGGTTCGGTGCCCGGCACCGCGCCGGCCCAAGAGCCGCTGGACATGATCGACCAGTATCCGACCGCTTCGCCTTGTCCCGAATAGATCGTGTCGTATTCGTCCGGAAGCCCGAGATCGTGGCCGTACTCGTGCGCGAAGACGCCCGCCGCGCCGTCCGCCGGCTGAATCGTGTAGTCGTACGCGCCCATCAAGCCGCCCCAATACGGCACGCTCGCCGTCGTGCCCGGCAGCGTCGCCACGCCGCCCAGGTTCGAGCGATGCGACCAGACGGCGTCTCCGCCGAGGGCGCCGCCCCCGGCTTCCTCGCCGACCGAGGAATGGACGACCATCAGATGGTCGACGAGTCCGTCCGGCTCGCGCAGGTCTCCGTCGCCGTCCAGATCGTACCGATCCTCTTGATCGTACGAAGCGAGATCGATCGACGGATCCGCCGCCGCGGCCAGGAGCGCTTCCTGCACCAACGCGCGAGGACGAATGTCGTTATCGTCCGGTCCCGGATAGTTCGCCCCGTAATACGAGGACGGCTGGCTCGCCATATACCAGCCGGCTACTTCGCCCTCCACCGTATAGCTGCCGCCGGATTGCGCTTCATAATATTGCTTCATGGAGGTCAAGCGCTCGCCGTTCGGGCCTGCATAGCCGTCCGCGCCGAACACCATATCCTCGTAGTGCGATTTTAAGTATTCGTCATAATACATATCCGTCTCCTCCGGCGCGATGGCGTTCGCCGGGAAGTCCGGGTATTCGATCAAGAGCACGAGCACGCGGTCGGTCACGCGTCCCCCGTTCCAAGCCTCCGCCTGCGCGGAAGGGACGACGTTCTTCTTGGCTTGCCCGAGCTTGTTCCCGCTCCCGCGAGTCAACCCGTTCGCGAGCAGCTTCTCCTCCATCGCGCGATCCCGCTTCGTCTGCCGCGACTGCAGTTCGCCGTCTTGCGCGGCGTCCGCGGCGGCCTGCGCCTTCGCGCGAAGGAAAGAGCTCACGGCCGCCTGCGCTTCGGCCGGCGTGGCGTTCGCCGCGATGCGGCCGTCCGCCTTCAGCATCGCGACGAGCCGGTCTTCGTTCGCGATCGCGAGATCGAACGCCCCGGCCCCGGCGGAACCGGAACCCGACAGCGTCGGCGAAGCGGAGGAACCGGCGGCGAATGCGCCCGGCAGCGCGCCGGCGCCGGCCGAACCGATTCCGAGTGACAGGGCGAGTGCAGCAGAAAGCAGCTTCTTACGTTTCATAAGTTCCCTCCCGAAGATTAGCTAGTAGCCAGGATTCAGAAATTCGGTTTTTCGGCACCAACTCCTCCATCGAAATTTGTCGAATATTCAAAATAATCCCAAAGTCCTGCAACAACCTCTCATCCCCCCTTATCCAGCTCCTCCCATAGTCTCAGGGGGTGCAGGCCCTAACGAACCGGGCGAACAAATTCTCTTTGACCAATTTTGACTTTTACGCCGGATTGGGGTAATATGTTTTTGGCAACACTAGTCTGGAATGGATGATCGGAGGATGAGACGCTTATGAACATGAATTTGGTCCCTATGGTCGTGGAGCAGACGAACCGCGGCGAACGTGCTTATGATATTTACTCCCGGTTGCTGAAAGACCGCATTATTTTCCTGGGAACGCCGGTGAACGACGTCGTGGCGAACAGCATTATCGCCCAACTGCTGTTCCTGGCTGCGGACGACCCGGAGAAGGACATCAGCCTCTACATCAACAGCCCGGGCGGTTCGATCACGTCGGGCATGGCGATTTTCGATACGATGCAATTCATTAAACCGGACGTCTCGACGATTTGCGTCGGCATGGCGGCGTCCATGGGCGCGTTCTTGCTCGCGGCCGGCGCCAAGGGCAAGCGTTACTCGCTCCCGAACGGCGAAGTAATGATCCATCAGCCCCTCGGCGGCGCCGAAGGGCAAGCGTCCGACATCGAGATCCGCGCGAAGCGCATTCTCAAGATGCGCGACAAGCTGAACGGCATCTTGTCCGAGCGTACGGGTCAACCGTTGGAACGGATCGAGAAGGACACCGACCGCGACTACTTCATGTCGGCCGCGGAAGCGAAGGAATACGGCTTGATCGACAAGGTCATCGAGAAAATCCAATAATCGGAAAACCCCTGCGTCGCTCCTTCGAGCGGCACAGGGGTTTTTATTAGCGGCTCATTGCCGCGGAACACTCCGCCGGCGTATACGAAAAAGCCGCTCCGCCCTCCAGAAGAGGACGAAGCGGCTCGGATCCGACCGCTATTGCATCTCGTACGTGACGCTGACCGTCGTCGTCACTTCCATCTCGCCCGGCTGCACCGACGTCGAGGCGCCGCCCGCATCTGCCGCGAACTCCGCTTTCGCCAACGGATAATACGGCGGCGGGGCGCTGCCGACGCTGCCCTGCTGGACGTGAATAACGCCCTTCACCGAGCGGCCTGCCGCCTTCGCGATCGCGTCCGCCTTCAGCTTCGCGTTCGCCATCGCCTTCTCGATCGCCTGAATTTCGTAAGCGTCCGACTTCTCCGTGCCGAATTGGATGCCGTTCACGCGGTTCGCGCCCGCCTTCGACACCGCGTCGAGCAGCTTGCCGATGCCGTCCAGGTCGCGGTACGACACCGTGACCGTGTGGTCGGCCGTATACCCCACCAGCGTCGACTGTCCCTTATCCGACCAGTTATACTCCGGCTGGACGTAGAAACCGCTCGTCTTGATGTCCTTCGGCGCGATGCCGAACTGCTCCTTCAGCGCCTTCTCGACCGCCGCGAACGCCGTCGCGTTCGCCGTCTGCGCCTCGTTCGCCGTCTTTCCCTTCGTCGACACGCCGAAGCTGACGTACGCGATATCCGGCTGGATCGCGATCGTGCCCTGCCCCGATACGGAAATCGTCCGCTGAGCCGTCGACGCCGCCGTCGTCTCCGCCGCCATCGCCGTGCCTCCCTTCGCCGAATCGACGATCGCCGGCCCGTACACCGGCGCCGCCGCCAACATCGCGCCCGCGATTCCCGCGATCGCCCACCGCTTCCACGCTGCCCCGTTCATCCGAAAAACCCCTTCCTCGTTCGAAAATGGTCTGAATGTTCAGATCTTATCCTTCTAGACGGAAAGTCCCGGATGAAGGTTGCCAAGCCGAAAAAGATTTTCGGCGTCGCAGGGGCCTATTCCGCCAACGTCATGATGACGGCGTCTCCCTCGGTGACGACGACCGTATGCTCGAACTGTACGACGAGGCTGTTGTCCGGCACGAGCAGCGCCCAGCCGTCGTCGCCTTCGTTCACGTTCGTCGCGCCCGTCGAGAGGAACGGCTCGATCGCGATGACGACGCCCTTCTTGAGCAGCCGCCGCTCCCGCGGATCCGGGTAATTAAATACGTGGCTCGGCTCCTCGTGCAGCTGCCGTCCGAGACCGTGTCCCGTCAAATTCCGGATGACGGTGTAGCCGTTGTTCTGCGCTTCCCGCAGCACGGCGCGCCCGATCTCGCTCAGCTTGCCGCCCGCTTTCGCCTTGCCGATGCCGGCGAACAGCGCCCGCTCGCACGCGGCGAGAATGCGCAGCTTCTCCGCGTAAGGATGCTCCGGCGAGAAGCTTTTATACGCATCCGGCTTCGTCCCGCATACCATCGTAGAGCCCGTATCCGAGTAGAAGCCGTCCAACACCGCCGACACGTCGACGTTGACCAAGTCGCCAGCCTTCAAACGGTTCTCCCCCGGAATGCCGTGCGCCACGCACTTGTTCACGCTGATGCACGTCGCGCCCGGGAAGTCGTACATCGTCTGAGGCCCCGAGACGGCGCCGTGCGCCTTCAGCACGTTCTCCCCGATGCGATCCAATTCTAATGTCGTGATCCCCGGCTCCACCGCCGCCAGCATCGCCTCGCGCGCCGCGGCGACGGCCCGTCCCGCGCGGCGAAGTCCGGCCCATTCCTGTTCCGAAGTAACGATCATTCGTCCAAGCCCTCCTGTTCGTTGAAAAAAGCTCCGTCTTCCAGTATATTCACCGGAATCGAAGCCGACGTTCGTCTCTATAAGTAAACTATCCCGAAGTCGTTACACCCGAAAAAAAGCTCCCGGATCCCGGAAGCCTCTTGACCTATTGATTTTCCAGTTCTTCCTTGCTGACCAATGCTACTAAAGCGTTTACAGCCTGCTCTGCGTCGGAGCCCTCTGCGCTTATGTGGATTTCCGTGCCGGAGCTGATCGCCAAACTCATGATACCCATGATGCTCTTCGCGTTAACTTTCTTCTCATCCTTCTCGACAAACACCTCGGATGAAAATTTATTCGCTTCTTGCACGAATAGAGCCGCGGGTCTAGCGTGGAGACCGGTTTTTAGTTTCACGACCACTGGCTGTCTCGTCATTGGATTCGATATCCCCCTAACCGTAAATATACCATTACGCAACGGTTTACCACGAAGTTTTCATTATTATAGCACTTTTCCGACCCTTGCACTAGAATCAAACCGGGAAACGGCTTAATTTCTCAATTTTTCTGCCATTTCATCGATTTTTCGCAGTCTGTGATTGACCCCGGATTTGCTGACGCTGCCTTTCAGCATCGCGCCGACTTCCTTCAGGTTCAGGTCGGGATATTGCAGCCGAATGACCGCGACCTCGCGCAGCTTCTCCGGCAGGCTGTCCAAGCCGACTTCTTGCTCCAGGAGCTTTATGTTCTCGATCTGCCGCACGGCGGCGCCGATCGTCTTATTCAGGTTCGCGGTTTCGCAGTTGACGATCCGATTGACGGAATTGCGCATATCCCGCATGATCCGGACGTCCTCGAACTTCAGCAGCGCTTGGTGGGCGCCGACTACGCTGAGCATTTCGATGATTTTCTCGCCTTCTTTGATGTAAAGCACGTACCCTTTCTTCCGTTCGATGCAGCGAGCGTTCAGGTGGAACTTGTTGGCCAGCTCGCACAACGCGTCGCAATGCTCCTCGTACATGGAGGCGATCTCCAGATGGTACGACGACCCTTCCGGATTGTTGACCGAGCCCCCGGCGAGGAACGCCCCCCGCAAATACGAGCGGCGGCAGCAAGCGTTCTTAATGATGTCCGGCTCGATGCCGGGCGTGAATTGAAACCCTTGGCCTTCCTTGATAATCTGGAGCGATCGAAGCAGCTCCTCGACTCCGGCCGGCACGCGAACCATATAGATGTTGTTCTTCTTGAGGCGCATCTTCTTGCGGACGAGCACCTCGGCGTGCAGACGATACGTGCGCTTGAGCAGCGTAAAGATGCGTCGGGCGATCGCGGCGTTCTCCGTGGTGATGTCGAGGGCGATGCGGCCGCCCGCGATGCGCATCGAGCCGTTCATGCGAATCAACGCCGACAGCTCGGCTTTCGCGCAGCACTCGTCCACTTCGATCATCGTTAATTCTTTCTTCGTTTGGGCGGCGAACGACATTCTCGTCTCCCCTTCCGTCTCCCGTTTATTGACCGATCGCAAGCCGATAAATATGGTGGCTCAGCTTGTTCGCGTCGTGCCGCAGCACGCCTTGGAACAAGATCAGCTCGTCGGCGATCGTCCGGTAGCCGAGCGCCGCCAGCGTCTCGAGGTCGAGGCGCACGACGTCGGCTCCCTTCTCCGCGTATAAGCTGCGCACGCGGCGCGGGATGTCGCTATTATTGACGATGACGGTGTCGAACAACGGGCCGCCCACATGGCCGGCGATCGCGTTCACGTGATCCGCGACCGAATAGCCGTCGGTTTCCCCGGGCTGCGTCATCACGTTGCAGATGTACACCTTCGCCGCGTCGGAGGCGCGGATCGCGTCCGTGATGCCCGGCACGAGCAGGTTCGGAATGATGCTCGTGTACAAGCTTCCCGGACCGAGCACGATCGCGTCGGCTTCGCGAATCGCTTCGATCGCCTCCGGCAGCGGCTCCACGTCGGGCGGAAGCAGGGAGACGCGTTCGATGCGTCCGCCGTACTTCGTAATCTTCGATTCGCCTTCGACGACCGCGCCGTCCGCCATCCTGGCCGACAGCACGATGGAATCGTGCGAAGCCGGCAGGACGCTGCCCCGCACCGCAAGGACGCGGCTCAGCTCGCGGACGCCCGTGACGAAGTCGCCGGTGATGTCCCGCAGCGCTGCCAAAATTAAGTTACCCAAACTGTGCCCGGCCAATCCGGTACCGTTCGAGAAGCGATACTGCAGCATCTCGCTGAGCAGCGGCTCCGACTCGGCTAGCGCGCTGATGACGCTGCGGATATCGCCGGGGGGCGGCATCTGCAGCTCGTCGCGCAGGCGGCCGGAGCTGCCGCCGTCGTCGGCGACGGTGACGATCGCGGTAATGTCGACCGGCTTCTTCTTCAGACCCCGGAGCATGACCGAGAGCCCCGTGCCGCCGCCGATGACGACGACGCGCGGGTTCGCTTCGTCCTTCGCCGCAGGTGGGTTCTTCAAGCGCCCCCCTCCCTTCTAATGTCTATCTCGATCCGCGTCGCGATGGTTCACGCGAACCGACTCCGTCTCCGTGCCGGCGAACGCCTTGCCCAAATATTCCGCGATGGCGACGGAGCGGTGTTTGCCCCCGGTGCAGCCGATGCCGACGACGACCTGGCTCTTCCCTTCCTTGCGGTACTGCGGAATAAGGAAGTTCAGCATGTCGTGCAGCTTCGCGAGGAACGTCTGCGTGTCGTTCCACTTCATGACGTAATCGTACACCTCTTGTTCCCGCCCCGTATTCGGACGAAGGTGCTCGACGTAATGCGGATTCGGCAAGAACCTTACGTCGAAAATGAGGTCCGCGTCGATCGGCACGCCGTACTTAAACCCGAACGAGACGAAATTGAGCGACATCGCGTTCGTCTCGGCGTCCGTAAACCGCGACGCGATCCGCTCCTTGAGATCCGCCGGCTTCAAGTTGCTCGTGTCGATCACCTGCGTCGCCATGCCCTTCAGCTCTTCCAGCAGCACGCGCTCGTTGCGGATGCCCTCGAGCGGCGCTCCCGTCGGCGCGAGCGGATGGCGGCGCCGGCTTTCCTTATACCGCTGGACGAGCACGGAGTCGGTCGCGTCCAAATACAAGATTTCGAAGTGCACGGTGAAGTGGTTCTTTAAATCTTGGAGCGATTCGGACAGCGCCGTGAAGAACTCCCGGCCGCGCAGGTCGATGACGAGCGCCACCTTCCCGATGCGCCCCTGGGATTGTTCGATCAGCTCCGCGAATTTCGGAATGAGCACCGGCGGCAAATTGTCGACGCAGAAGAAGCCCAGATCTTCCATGCTCTGTACGGCGATCGTCTTGCCGGCGCCGGACATGCCCGTAATGATCACGAGCTTCGCGGGCGCCGCCCTATGCTGGCTTTGATTCGTCTCCATAGCGATCGTTCGCCTCCCTGCGGTTCATAGATTCGTTCGATCGGAAACGGAACGGCGCGAATTACAAGGCGCGCAGATGCAAGCCCGCGGCGCCTACGACGCCGGCGTCGTTGCCGAGCTCCGCCGGCACGATGTCGACGATCGCCCGCTGCGGCGTATACTTCGCGAACACCTCGCGCACCGCGTCGAACAAAATATCGCCGGCCTTCGCCACGCCGCCGCCCAGAATGAAGCGCTCCGGATTAACGATAACCGCCGTGGCAGCCATCGCCTTGCCGAGATAGAACGCGGCGCGCTTCACGATGCGCAGTGCGACTTCGTCGCCGGCCTTCGCCGCGTCGAAGACGTCCTTCGCCGCGATGCTCGGCAGATCCGCGAGCGACGTCTTGTCTCCGCGCTCCACGGCGTCCTTCGCCATGCGGATGATGCCCGTCGCGGACGATACGGTCTCGACGCAGCCGTGTTGGCCGCAGCCGCATTGAATCGCTTCCATATCCGGCACGACCTGCACGTGGCCGAGCTCGCCCGCCATCCCGGAGAAGCCTTCGTAAATTTTTCCGCGGGCGATGATGCCCCCGCCGACGCCCGTCCCGAGCGTGTAGACGACGACGTTCTGGAGGCCGCGGCCCGCGCCGCTCCACGCCTCGCCGAGCGCCGCGACGTTCGCGTCGTTATTGATTTTCACCGGCTTGCCGAGCTTCTGCTCGAGAATCGCCTTCACCGGCACGTTCCGCATCGAAGGGAAATTCGCCGAGAAAATGACGACGCCCGTCTCGAAATCCATGAAGCCGGGAATGCCGACGCCGACGCCGGCGACGTCGTCCCAAGACGCATTGTAATCGTCCACGATCCGGCGCACGTACGCGGCGATATTGTCTAGGATGACGTCGTTCCCGCTCTCGGTTCCCGTCGGTCCTTCATAGGTGCGCAACAGCTTCCCTTCCGCGTTGCAAATGCCTACCTTTACAGTCGTGCCGCCGATATCGACGCCTACATACAATGCTTGCGACATGCGGATCCCACCTCGTCACCGTTAATTATTCTGTACCTCACTATAAGGCAACCGCTCCGGGAGGTCAAGGCATCTTCCGGCCCTCGGGAAAGCGGAAAAACGCCGCCCGACCAAGGGTCGAGCGGCGTGAATCTATAGAGTGCTAGCATTATTTGGACAACGTTTCGCTCCAGTCATGCGCCGCATGCCCTTCGAGGAACCGCTCCGCGTCGAGCGCCGCCATGCAGCCGCTGCCCGCCGCCGTAATCGCTTGGCGGTACTTGTTGTCCTGCACGTCGCCGCAAGCGAAGACGCCCGGAACGTTCGTCTCGGACGTGCCCGGCTTCACTTGAATGTAGCCGACTTCGTCCGTGTCGATCGCGCCGCCGAGGAACTTCGTGTTCGGCGTGTGGCCGATCGCGACGAAGATGCCGTCCGTCTCGAGGACTTCCTCTTCGCCCGTCTCGTTGTTGCGCACCTTCAGACCCGTTACGCCCTTCTCGCCGGCGACGACCTCAAGCGGCGTCTTGTTCAGCGCCCACTTGATTTTCTCGTTCCCGCGCGCGCGGTCCTGCATGATCTTCGATGCGCGAAGCTCGTCGCGTCGATGCACGAGCGTCACCTGCGAAGCGAACTTCGTCAAGAACGACGCCTCCTCCATCGCGGAGTCGCCGCCGCCGACGACGATGATCTTCTTGCCGCGGAAGAAGAAGCCGTCGCAAGTCGCGCACGTGCTGACGCCGCGGCCTACGTTGTCCTTCTCGCCGGGGATGCCGAGGTACTTCGCCGACGCGCCCGTCGAGATGACCAGCGCTTCCGCCTGCAGCTCGCCGTGGCCTTCGACCTGCAGCGTGAACGGCCGCTTCGACAGGTCGACGCTGTTCACCCAGCCCGTCTTGAACTCCGCGCCGAACCGCTCGGCTTGCTTGCGCATGTTGTCCATGAGCTCGGGACCCATGATGCCTTCCGGGAAGCCCGGGAAGTTCTCGACCTCGGTCGTCGTCGTCAGCTGGCCGCCCGGCTCCGGTCCTTCGATAATAAGCGGGCTCATGTTCGCCCGCGCCAAGTAAATCGCCGCCGTCAACCCCGCAGGGCCCGTACCGATAATAATGACTTTCCGCATACGTCTCTCTCCTCCAGTCCGATACCCGTTTAGAATTTAGAATGATTCTAAACAATGACTCTATCTTACAACTTTTCGCCGAAATTCGCAAAGATCGAATCCATCTTTTCGCGCAAGCCGCACGTTTCGTCGATATGCTTCGCATGCTTGCTGACGGTCGTGATGGATACGCCGTACCGCCGGGCCACGTCTTGGTACGACGCGGTTCTGCGGTGCATCTTCGCCGTCAAATATTCGAGGGCGCCCGCCCAGCCTTCCTTCTTCGTCAGCTTCGGAATGGCCGGATACGCGCGGGTCAGAAACTCCACCCATAGCGTCACCATGTCGAATTGTTGGATCATATCGTACCGCGTCGACATGCGCACCATCGCGAGATCGATCACTTCTTGCCATTCGGCGTTCCAGACGGGCAGGTTCGGCGAGTAGACGTTCTTCTCGAACGCGACCTCCCGGCCGCCGATGAGCGCCGTGATCGGCCCCTTCACGCCCATGCCGCGGAGCGCGAACACGGATACGTTCTTGACGTAATCGTCTTCGTTCGGATCGGACAGCAGCTCCGTCAGCGAGTCCGCCACCTCCGCGTCGCCGATCATGCCGTACGCTTGGATGACCTGCAGCTTCGTATCGCGATCGCCGTGGCGCAGCGCCCAGAAGAACGAGGATCGCAGCAGCGGATCGTTCCGCAGCCGCTCCGGTACGTATCCCGCCGCCTGCGCCCGCTGCAGCTGTCGGAGCTGCTCCTCGAACGGCAGATGGTAATGGTAGCTGATCGTCATCTTGCCGTCCTTCGCGAGGCCGCTCTCGATTCGGTCCAGGACGTTCATATGGAACTTCGGAATGTCCGAACCGGGATCGAGCTTCTCCGCTTGCTTCCAGAAGCGTCGCGCCTCCGCGTACCGGTCCAGATTGTAGCAGGCGACCGCCGCGTAATGGTACAGGCACACGTCGGCCTGCCCCGCTTCGGTCTTCAGCAGCCGGCGGAAGTGGCGCAGGGCGGAATCGTGGCGCCCGAGCACGCCCATCGTCGTCGCCAGCTTGAAGACGTGCTCCTGATGGTACGGCACCGTCTTCTCGAGCAGCTCGACGAGCTCCTCGAGCGGTTCGCGTTCGCCGGCATGCTGCAGGAAGATCGCCAGATTGCAGAGGCCGTGCAGATTGCCGGGATCGATCGCGAGCACCTGCTTGACGGCCGCGAGCGCGTCCGTAAATCGTCCGACGTAATAGTAAGCCAAGGCAAGATTATTATGCGCAGCGGAAAACTCCGGATGCATCCGGACCAAATTCTCGAGCAGCTTGATCGCTTCCGTGAATTTTCCTTCCTCGAGCATCGAACGGGCGCGGTCGTGCTCGACGAACCCCTCGCGGCTCTTGATCTTCGCGATCTTCATCGGACGCTCCAGCTCGAAGCTGAGCAGCTCCATCATCTCTTCCGATTCATCGAGGAATTGGCCGTTGGCGTCGTGCTCCAAATAATGGACGAGCGCCTTCTCGGCCGACTCGAAGTCTTCCATGTTGGCGAAGTTGTTCGCCATATAGAAATAGCATTCCGTCATCGACGGGTCGACGCGGTCCACGATGTGCTTCAGCACGTCGTTGGATTCGCCGTATTTCCCCATCTCCGACAGGATGCCCGCCATATTGCAGTGATTGACCGGATTGTCCGGCTCGTATTCGACGGCGCGTCGGAAATACTTCAGCGCCTTGTCGTATTTGTATCGGTCCAGCGACTGTACCGCTCTTTCAAAAAAGAACGTCGCATCCATATGCAGAGGGATGACTTTCCGTTTGGGGGCTAGATGCTTAGTCTTTTCCAAGTGCGATCGGCACCTCCGTCTTCCACCGGTAGTTGTAAGTCATGTCGAGTATAGCATAGTTTCCGCGGGGTCCGGTACCGCCTTTCGGCCTTGCCTGTCCGGCTTCCCCGGCTTAGACGCCCCCGCTCTTGAACAGCACCGAGATCGAGCCGCCCTCGTGGATGATCCGAATCGCGTCCGCGAGCAGCGGGGCGACCGAGCGCACCTTCACGTTCGACGGCAGCGCATCCGGCAGCGCGATCGAATCGGTGACGACCACCTTCGCGATGTTCGGGTGCTCCATCCGGGCGATGGCCCCGTTCGAAAACACCGGATGCGTCGCGCAGATGATCGCGTCTCCGGCGCCCTTTTCCTTCAGGCCTTCGACGACGTTGATAATCGTGGAGCCCGTATCGATGAGATCTTCGATGATGATCGGCGTATGGCCTTCGACGTCGCCGATAATATGCGTGATGACCGACTCGTTGTGCGTCGGTCGCTTCTTGATCATGATGGCGAACGACAAGTCGAGGTAGCCCGCCAGCTTCTCCGCCATCTTCGCGCGGCCGGCGTCCGGCGACACGACGATCGGATTCGGCAGGTTCATGCCGCGAATTTCGTCGCTGATCAGGTCGAGCGCGGTCAGATGGTCGACCGGAATATTGAAGAAGCCTTGGATCGCCGGCGCGTGCAGATCGATCGTCACGACGCGGTTCGCCCCGACCGTCGTCAGGATGTCGGCCACCATCTTCGCGCTGATCGGCTCCCGCGGCGCCGCCTTTCGCTCTTGGCGGGCATAACCGTAATACGGCAGCACGAGATTGACCGTGCGGGCCGACGCCCGCTTCGCCGCGTCGATCATGACCATCAGCTCGACCAGATGCTCGTTGATCGGATGGGACAGCGATTGCACGAGATATACGTCGCAGTTGCGGATCGTCTCCTCGTAATGCACGTAGATCTCTCCGCTCTTAAACCGGGCGAGCTTGATTCGACCCAATTCGACGCCGAGCTCGGCGCACATCGCCTCCGCCAGCTTCGGGTTCGACGACCCGCTAAACACCTTCACTCGATCGCTATGCAACAGCATCCTCGCCAAGTCCCCCTTACGATAATTCGCAACGTTTACGCTCTTAAGTGAATTGTACCATGAAAAGGCTCCAATAAAAAAACCTTACATCCGGCTTGCGGCCGGACGTAAGGCTTTTTTATTTTTTGTGACGGCGTTCCAGCTCCTGCAGCACTTCGTCGAGCGGCAGCTTCTGCTCCTGGAGCAGGACGAGCAGGTGGAAGATCAGGTCGCTGGCTTCGTAGCGCAGTTCGTCCGCGCTGCGGTTTTTCGCCGCGATAATGACCTCGGCCGCTTCCTCGCCGACCTTCTTAAGAATTTTGTCGACGCCCTTGTCGAACAAGTACGTCGTATACGCGCCTTCCGGCATGTCCTTCTCCCGTTGGGCGATCGTCCGCTCCAGCGCTTCTAAGATCGCGAATCGATGAGCGCTCGGCGCCGTCTCGGCGGCCGCTTGCGTCTCCCGCTCGAAGCATGTCGTCGCGCCCGTGTGGCACGCCGGCCCGGCCGGGACGACTTCGACGAGCAGCGTGTCCCCGTCGCAGTCGAGCTTGACGCTCGCGATGCGCTGCGTATTGCCGGACGTCGCGCCCTTATGCCACAGTTCGTTGCGCGACCGGCTCCAGAAGACGGTCTCGCCCTTCTCGGCCGAAAGCCGGAACGATTCCTCGTTCATGTACGCCATCATCAGCACTTGCTTCGTGCTTGCGTCCTGCACGATCGCCGGCACGAGTCCGCGTTCGTCCCACTTGATTTGCGCCGCCAGTTCTTTCATCGGCATGAATACGGTGCTTCCCATGGATTTCTTCCCTCCTGCAAGTTCCGTTACCGGACTTCGATTCCTTTTCCGAACAAATAGCCCTTCACCTGATCGATCGACATCTCTTTATAATGGAAAATCGTCGCCGCCAGCCCCGCGTCCGCCTTCCCTTGCGTGAACACGTCCGCGAAGTGCTCGACGCGTCCCGCTCCGCCCGAGGCGATGACCGGGATGCCGACCGCTTCGGACACCGCCCTCGTCAGCGGCACGTCGAAGCCGTCCTTCGTGCCGTCCGCGTCCATCGACGTCAGCAGCAGTTCGCCGGCGCCGAGCATCTCGGCCTCCTGCGCCCACTCGATCGCCCGCTTGCCGGTCGGCTTCCGTCCGCCGTGGGTGTATACCTCCCAGGCGCCCCACTCGGGGTTGAAGCGCGCGTCGATCGCGACGACGATGCATTGGCTGCCGAACTTGCGGGCGCCGTCCGTAATGAGCTGCGGGTTCAGCACCGCCGCCGTATTGATGCCGGTCTTGTCCGCGCCGGCGCGCAGCAGCCGCTTCATGTCGTCGACCGACGAGATGCCGCCGCCGACCGTGAACGGGATGCTGATTTCGCCGGCCGTCTGCTTCACGACGTCGACCATCGTCGCGCGGCCTTCGTGCGACGCCGAGATGTCGAGAAACACGAGCTCGTCGGCGCCTTCGCGGTCGTAGAGCGCGGCCAGCTCGACCGGATCGCCCGCGTCGCGCAGGTTGACGAAGTTGACGCCCTTCACGACGCGGCCGTCCTTCACGTCGAGACACGGAATAATGCGTTTCGCTAACATGGTTGTTCGTTCTCCCCCTTGGGCCGATCGGCCGCCGCCTATCGCGCGCCTTCCTTATCGCACCAGGCGATCACGTCGCGATACGGCAGCTGCCCGCCGAAAATATCGAGCGCGCTGCCGATCGTAATGTCGAGCCGGCCGCCCGTAATGTCGCGGAACCGTTCGAGGTCGGCGAGCGACCTGGCGCCGCCAGCGTACGTCGTCGGAATCGTCGTCCACTCCGCCAAGCTTGCCGCGAGCTTCTCCTGCACGCCTTCGCGCTTGCCCTCGACGTCTACGGCGTGAATGAGAAACTCGTCGCAATACGATTCCAGTTCCGCCATGTTCGCCGCGTTCACCTCGAAGTCGCTGAACGTCCGCCATTGGTTCGTCACGACGAAATATTTGCCGTCCCGCTCCTTGCAGCTCAGATCGATGACGAGGCGCTCCTTGCCGACCTTCGCGACGATCTTGTCCAGGTGGTCCCGGTTCAGCTTGCCGTCCTGGAAAATGTACGAGGTGACGATGACATGCGACGCGCCGAGCGCGAGGTAGCGTTCCGCGTTGTCCTCTCGGATGCCGCCCCCGATTTGCAAGCCGCCGGGATAGGCGCGCAGCGCTTCCTCCGCCGCCTGCTCGTTGCCGCCGCCCAGCATAATAATATGGCCGCCGGTCAAGCCGTCTTCCTTATACATGGCCGCGAAGTGACCGGGCGATTGCGTCGAGACGAAATTTTCCACGACTTGCGACGGATCGGCCTGCAGCGTCTCGCCGACGATCTGCTTCACCTTGCCTTGATGAATATCGATACACGGTCTGAATTTCACGGTGGTTTATCCTTTCGCCGGTTTCGCCGCGCTAAGCTTCAAGAAGTTGCCGAGGAGACGCATGCCGAGATCGCTGCTCTTCTCCGGGTGGAACTGCATGCCGTAGACGTTCCCCCGACCGACGATCGCCGACACCTCGCCGTAATAATCCGCCGTCGCGAGCAAGTCGCTCCGTACGTCCGGGATGACCCGGTACGAGTGCACGAAGTAAGCATGGCCGCCGTCGATGCCGTCGAGGATGGGGCTGTCCTGCAGCTTCGTCAGCCGGTTCCAGCCCATGTGAGGCACCTTGAACGGCCCCTTGAACCGCTCGACGCGTCCGGGAAGCAGGTTCAGCCCCATATGCGTTCCATGCTCCTCGCTTTCCGTGAAGAGCAGCTGCATCCCGAGGCAGATGCCGAGCAGCGGTTGCCCGCTCTCCGCGACCCGGCCGATCGTGGCGTCCAGTCCGGATTCGCGGATGAGCTCCATCGCATCGCCGTACGCGCCGACGCCGGGCAGGATGACGCCTTCCGCCGCAAGGATCGCCGCCGGGTCGGCCGTCACGACCGCCGCGGCGCCGAGCCGCTCGACCGCCTTGCCTACGCTGTGCAGATTGCCCATGCCGTAATCGATAATGGCGATGTAGCTCATTCGTTACAGTACCCCCTTGGTGGAGGGCACCCCCTGCACGCGCGGATCGATCGACGTCGCTTCGTCGAGCGCCCGGCCGAGCGCTTTGAACACCGCTTCGATCATATGGTGCGTGTTGCGTCCGTAGTGCACGATGACGTGCAGCGTGATGCGCGACTCGAGCGCCAGCTTCCACAGGAACTCGTGCACGAGCTCCACCGTGAACGTCCCGACCGTCGCCGCGGGGAACTCGCCCTTCAGCTCGAAGTGCGGCCGCCCACTGATGTCGACGACGACTTGCGCCAACGCCTCGTCCATCGGCACGAAGACGCTCGCGTACCGCTTAATGCCGCGCTTGTCGCCGAGCGCTTCCTTCAGCGCCGCGCCGAGACAGATGCCGATGTCCTCGACCGTGTGGTGGTCGTCGATGTCGACGTCGCCGCGCGCTTCGACGCTCAGGTCGAATTGGCCGTGCTTCGTGAAGAGGTCGAGCATATGGTTCAGGAACGGCACGTCGGTTTCCAGCTTCGACGCTCCCGCTCCGTCCACTGCGAACGACAGCGTAATATCCGTTTCATTCGTCTTGCGGGCGATGTCCGCCCTCCGCGCTTCTGCTGCCACTGTTGCTTGGCCCCCGTTCGTAAGTTGAATTTGTCCGTATCGTCGCGCCTGTAGTCGGAGTTTCTCCGACTACTTCGCCCTCCGGGCCGGCTTCGGCGCCTGTAGTCGGAGTTTCTCCGACTATTTCGCCCTCCGGGCCGGCTTCGGCGCCTGTAGTCGGAGTTTCTCCGACTATTTCGCCCTCCGGGCCACCCTCGGCGCCTGTAGTCGGAGTTTCTCCGACTATTTCACCCTCCGGGCCGGCCTCGGCGCCTGTAGTCGGAGTTTCTCCGACTATTTCGCCCTCCGGGCCGCCCTCGGCGCCTGTAGTCGGAGTTTCTCCGACTACTTCACCCTCCGGGCCGGCTTCGGCGCCTGTAGTCGGAGTTTCTCCGACTATTTCGCCCTCCGGGCCGGCCTCGGCGCCTGTAGTCGGAATTTCTCCGACTATTTCGCCCTCCGGGCCGGCCTCGGCGCCTGTAGTCGGAGTCTCTCCGACTACTTCGCCCTCCGGGCCGGCCTCGGCGCCTGTAGTCGGAATTTCTCCGACTATTTCGCCCTCCGGGCCGCTCTCGGCGCCTGTAGTCGGAGTTTCTCCGACTATTCGCCTCGCTCCGCGTCGAGCCGCACCTGAATCGCGCGCGCGTGGCCCTCGAGCCCCTCGCGCCGCGCTAACGTCATGATGCGGTCCCCGTTCTCGAGCAGCGCTTCCCGGCTGTACGAGATCAGGCTGGACCGCTTCAGGAACGTGTCGACGCCGAGCGGCGAGAAGAACCGCGCCGTCCCGTTCGTCGGCAGCACGTGATTCGGGCCCGCGAAGTAGTCGCCGACCGACTCCGCGCTGTACGGCCCGAGGAAGATCGCGCCCGCGTTCTCGATGCGCCCGACCCAACCGAGCGGGTCCGCGACCAGCAGCTCGAGATGCTCCGGCGCGAGCCGGTTGCTGATCGCCGCGGCTTCGTCCAGCGACGACGTCAGCAAGATCGCCCCGTGCCGGCGAATCGACTCCGCCGCGATGTCGCGCCGCGGCAGCGTCTCGAGCTGGCGCTCGACCTCCGCCTGCACCGCCTCGGCGAAGGCGCGCGACGGCGTCAGCAGCACCGCCGACGCCATCTCGTCGTGCTCCGCCTGCGACAGCAAATCCGCCGCCGCGTAAGCGGCGTTCGCCCCCTCGTCGGCGATGACGACGATCTCGCTCGGTCCGGCGATCGAGTCGATATCGACGACGCCGTAGACGAAGCGCTTCGCCAGCGCTACGTAGATGTTGCCCGGTCCGACGATCTTATCGACCGCGGGAATCGTCTCGGTGCCGTACGCGAGCGCCGCGATCGCCTGCGCGCCGCCGACGCGGTACACCTCGGACACGCCCGCCTCCGCGGCCGCGACCAAGATGTACGGGTCGATCCCTTCCTTCCCGCCCGTCGCCGGCGGCGTCACCATGACGATATCCTTCACGCCCGCCACGACGGCCGGAATGATGTTCATAAGCACGGACGACGGATACGCCGCCTTCCCGCCAGGCACGTATACGCCTACGCGCGCGAGCGGACGAATGAGCTGTCCGAGCGTCGTGCCGTTCGGCTGCGCATCGATCCACGATTGCTTCTTCTGCTTCTCGTGATACGCGCGAATGTTGACCGCCGCCGCGCGAATCGCCTCGAGGAACGCCTCGTCGACCGCCCCGTAAGCCCCGGCGATCTCCTCCGCCGTCACGCGCAGCCGATCCGCCGTCAGCGTCACGCCGTCATGCTCGGCGGTCAACGCAAGCACCGCGCGGTCGCCTTCCGACCGCACGCGCTCGACGATGTTGCGGGCGGCGGTTTGCTGCTCCTCGTTTTCGTTATCGATCCGCCGGTCGAGCTGAAACTCGTTCGGACGCAATATGCGTAAATTCATCTCGTAAGCCTCCTCTACGCGCGCACCGCGATCGCCGCCGACAGCCGGTCGCACAGCGATTGCACCGCTTCGCTCTTCATTCGGTAGCTGACCCGGTTCGCGATCAGGCGGCTCGTGATGTCGAACATCTTCTCCATCTCCACCAGACCGTTCTCCCGCAGCGTCGTTCCGGTCTCCACCATGTCGACGATCCGGTCGGCGAGCCCGATCAGCGGCGCCAGCTCGATCGAGCCGTTCAGCTTGATCACCTCGACCTGTTGGCCGCGCTCGCGGAAATATTTCGACGCCACGACCGGATACTTCGTCGCCACGCGCGGATGCAGCGTCGGCTTCCAATCCGGCAGCCCGATGACCGACATGCGGCAGCGCGCGATGCCGAGATCGAGCAACTCGTAGACGTCGCGGTTATCTTCGACCAAGACGTCCTTCCCGACGATGCCGAGATCGGTAACGCCGTATTCCACGTACGTCGGCACGTCGACCGGCTTCGCCATAATAAATTCCATCCGCAGCTCCGGCACCGGAATGATCAGCTTGCGCGAGTCGTCGAGATCCTCGGGCAAGTCGAAGCCCGCTTCTCGGAACAGCGCCGCCGCCTTCTTATAGATCCGCCCCTTGGGCATCGCGATTCGAAGCAAATCCTCGCTCATGTCCCGCTCCCCCTTCTTATCCGAACGTGACGACCCGATCGTATACCGCGCCGTTGAACACTACCGAACCGCCCCCATCCGAAAATGGAAGCTCCGCCGCGTCGGCAACCCGCACCGTCGTCACCGACACGTCGCCGCCCGAGGCGCGAATCGCCCCGGCCTGACGAAGCGCCTCCTCCCGCGCGTCGCTCGTATAAGCGACCAGCACGCGTTCCGTTCGCGCCGCCGCGCCCGCGTCGTTCGCCGCGACGTATTCCAGAATGCGATTCGTCTTCAGCGAGAAGCCCGTCGCCGGAGCCGGCCGCCCGAACTGGCCCAGCAGGTTGTCGTACCGCCCGCCGCTCAGCACGGGGAAGCCCAAGTCAGATGCATATCCCTCGAAGGTCAGTCCCGTGTAATAGTTGAAGTCTCCCGTCATCGTGAGGTCGATCAAGACGTCGGCAACGGCGTCGTAAGCGTTCAGCACCGCCCACACCTCGCACAGATGGCGGATCGCCGCCTGCGCCGTCGGACTCCCCGACAACGCCAACGCCTGGTCGCATACTTCCCGGCCGCCGCGCAGCCGCAGGATGCCTTCCAGCTCGACCCGTACCGATTCAGGCAGCTCGAGACGGCCCAGCGCCTCGCGGTAGCCGACGTAATCCCGCCGCAGCAGATGATCCTTCAGCGCTTCCTGCGCCTCGACCCGGCCCGGCAGCGTCTCCTCGAACAAGCCGTGCAAGAAGCCGACGTGGCCGAGCGCGACCCGGAACTTTCGGACGCCGGCCGCCTTCAGGCACGCGATCGACAGCGCGATCGCCTCCGCGTCCGCCTCTGCGCTCGCGTCGCCTACCAACTCTACGCCCGTCTGGAAAAACTCCGAGTTTCGCCCCGCTTCCTCTTCGATCGCGCGAAACACGTTCGCGTGGTAGGCGAGGCGAATCGGCAGCGGCCGATCCCGAAGCAGCGACGAGACGACGCGCGCGATCGGCGCCGTCATGTCGGACCGCATGACGAGCGTCGTTCCCCAGCGGTCTAACAGCTTGAACAGCTTCTTATCGCTCGTCGCGCTCGCCACGCCGACCGTATCGTAAAACTCCAACGTCGGCGTCATGATTTCCCGGTACCCCCAGCGGCGCATACAGGCCATGACGTTCGTCTCGATGCGGCGGAGCCGCTCCACCGCTTCGGGCAAATAATCCGTCACGCCGACCGGCTTCTCGAACACCTTCGGTTTGGACAAGTTGGTCTCCTCCTCGCGTCCCGTATCTATATAACGCAATCGCCTGATGCGGCGATATTAGCTCCAATTCTTTATCGCATTAAAGTGCTACCATATTAGCAAACGAAAGCGTTACTACGTACTATATCACGCGTCATGGGAGGCGTCAATCCGTCGATTTCGTTCGATTGACCGCCTCTCCCTACGCTCTGATCCAACGCCGCAATCGTCAATCCGCTGCATCGGCTCCCCCCGGCGGGACGTCTTCTTTCGCCGAGCCCAGCGTCCGCAGCGGATTGCCCCCGACGAACGCGCCGGGCGCGACGTCCTTATGGACGACGGATCCCGCCGCTACGACCGCCCCGTCCCCGATCACGACGCCGGGCAGCACGGTACAGTTCGCGCCGATCATCACCTCGTCGCCGATGACGACGTCCCCCAATCGGTACTCCTTGATCAAGTATTCATGCGTCAAGATCGTCGTATTGTAGCCGATGACGCAGTTGCGCCCCACCTGAATCCGCTCCGGGAAAAACACGTCCGGCATGACCATCAGCGCGAACGACGTCATCTCCCCTACCCGCATGCCCAGCACGCGGCGGTAAATCCAGCGCTTGACCGCCAGCAGCGGCATGTATCGGGAAATCTGAATAAAAACAAAATTCCGCACGGCTTTAGCGAAGCTCACCGTGCGGTACACATGCCATAACGCGTTCGCCGCCCCCGAAGGGGCGGGATATCGCTCTAATCGTCTCATACGCGTTCGACCCCCGCCGCGCCGACGATGTCCAATAGCTCGCGGATGTCGTCGATCCAATAGTCCGGCTCGCAGCGCATCAGATGTTCCTTGCTCTTGATCGACCAGCCGACCGCGACGGACCGGACGCCCGCCGCGCGGGCCGCCAGCAAATCTCCCGAGCTGTCCCCGACCATGAGCGCCGTCTCCGCGTCTACGCCCATCGCGGCGAGCGCCTTGAGCACCGGCTCCGGGTGCGGCTTCGCGTGCTCGACGTCGTCGAGCGAGACGATCGTCTCGATGAACTCCGCCATGCCGCACAGCGCGAGCCCCATCTCCGACGTCTTGCGAATCTTCGTCGTGACGACGCCCATTCGCACGCCGGCCGCCCGCAGCGCGGCCATCACCTCGCGCGCGTGCGGGAAGCCGCGGACGAGCTCGTCGTGATGGGCCCAGTTGTACTCGCGGTACAAGCCGATCAGCTCCTCGACCTCCTCGTCGGTCGTTACGCCCGCCGTCTCGCGGAACATATCGTGCAGCTTCCCGCCCATATACGGCGTCAGCCGCTCGCGCGTAACCATCGGCCAGCCCTTCCGCTCCCACGCGTGTTCGAAGGAGCGGAAGATCAGCTCGTTCGTATCCAGAATCGTGCCGTCTAAATCAAACAGTACCGTTCGGATCATGCGGTTCCTTACGCTCCCGTCTCTCTTCCGTAGTCGCTTGCTCCTCAGCCGGGTCCGCCGCCTCGGGCGCGCCCGCCGATGCCGTCGCCGTCCCGGACGCCGACGCTTTCGTCGACACGATCGGGTCCGAATATCGCTCCTTCGCGAAGCCCGCCGCCCTGCGGTAGACGATCAACGCGATCGCTCCGATCACGAGCAAGACGGCCAACAGCTGCGAAATCCGAATGTTGCCGTAATCCATCTTGCCCGGCGGCGCCAGAAGCAGCATCGGAGACCAGAGGCTCTCGAGCAGATTTTCCAACCACTTCGGCCCCGTGAACGCCAAGGAATCCGTCCGCAGCCCTTCGATGAAAAACCGCCCGATCGAATACCAGATGAAGTATCCGAGCAGCAGCTCGCCGGAGCGAACGATCGGAAGCCGCCGCAGCCCGAACAACAGCAGCAGGCCGGCGACGTTCCATACCGATTCATAAAGGAACGTAGGATGACGGTACACTTCGTCGATGTACATCTGATTGACGATGAAGTTCGGCAGATGCAGCGCATCGCGCAGAAACCCTTCCGTCACCGGACTGCCATAGGCTTCTTGGTTCACGAAGTTGCCCCATCGGCCGATCGCTTGTCCGGCGATCAAGCTCGGCGCGCAAATATCCGCGATACGCCAGAAGCTGTAGCCCTTATGACGGATATAGAGGAAGCCCGCGATCAACGCGCCGATGAGCGCCCCGTAGATGGCGATGCCGCCCTCCCAAATTTTAAAGATCGCGATCGGGTCGTCTTTGTAATCCTGCCAACGGAACGCTACGTAATACAGCCGAGCGGCGATGACGGAGGACGGAACGCCGATGAGCAGCAGGTCCATGAAGAAGTCCGGGATGATGCCGAACCGTTTGCCCTCTCGAACGGCCAACGCCAGACCGACCAGCGCCGCAGTCCCGAGGATAATGCCGTACCAATGCACCGTGAGCGGCCCGATCGCGAACGCGATCGGGTCCAGCGCCAATGAATGAATCATGAGCCGACCTCCTCCGTTATTCCACCTCGTCGAAGTCTTCCGCGATCGTCTCGGTGAGGCGATTCGTGAACTGCTGCGCGGCGTTGTAGCCCATCCGCTTCAGCCGGTAGTTCATCGCCGCCACCTCGATAATGACTGCTAGATTTCGTCCGGGACGAACCGGAATCGTGACGAGCGGCAAATCCGTGTCGATGATGCGGGTCTTCTCTTCGTCCAGTCCGAGACGGTCGTATTGCTTATCCTGCTGCCAGTTTTCCAGGCGCGCGACGACGGATATCTTCTTGAAGTTACGTACGGCGCCGGCGCCGAACAACGTCATGACGTTAATGATGCCGAGGCCTCGAATTTCCAGCAGATGTCGGATGAGATCCGGCGCGTTGCCGTGCAGCTCGTTATCGGCCGTCTGCCGAATTTCCACCGCGTCGTCCGCCACGAGCCGGTGGCCCCGCTTCACGAGCTCGAGCGCCGTCTCGCTTTTCCCGATGCCGCTCGTGCCGGTGATCAGCATGCCGACGCCGTAGATATCGACCAAGACGCCGTGAATCGTCGTCGACGGGGCGAGCCGATTTTCCAAATATCCCGTCAGTCGGCTGGCGAACATCGTCGTCGTCATCGTCCCGCGCAGCAGCGGAATGCCGTGCTTCTCCGCCGCTTCGATCAATTCTTGCGGTACGTCCAGGCCTCGCGTCACGAGCAGACACGGCGTCTCTTCCTGACACAGCACTTCCGCCCGCTCGCGGCGCATGCTCTCCGACAACGTCTCGAAGAAGCTCAGCTCCGTCATGCCCAGCAGCTGCACCCGTTCCTTCGCGTAGTAATTCGAATACCCCGCGAGCACCAATCCCGGCCGATGCAGATCGGCTACGGCGATCGGCCGCTTCAGCCCGTCCTCGCCGGCCAACACTTCCAGGCCGAAATGTTTGACCAGATCGGCCGCTTTCACCTTTTTCGCCATAGAATGAACGTCTCCCATTTTACGCACAGTTGACTTCTTTCCCCATCGTATCGGAAACCTATGGCGAAATCAACCAAACCGCCGCCCCCTCGGCATATAGAAAAAGAAGCCGCCCCTCCCGGGGCGACTTCTTTATCGAAATTATTACAAGAATACGTTCTTTTCCGTTTCCTTGTCGAAGATGTGCGCTTTGTTCATGTCGAATGCGAGACGGAGGTTCGAACCTTCCTTCACGCCCGCACGGCCGTCGACGCGAGCGATGATCGACTCGGTGCCGATGCCAGCGAGGTAGAGGAACATCTCGTGACCAAGGTTCTCGGCGACTTCGACGTTCGCGTTCACGATGCTGTTCGGGGACGCCTCGAGGAAGATCGGCTCTTGGTGGATGTCTTCCGGACGAACGCCGAACACGACGTCTTTACCGACATAACCCTTCTCGCGAAGCGTCTTCGCGCGGCCTTCCGGGAATACGACGTTCACGCCGTTCGCCTTGAAGCGAACTTCGCCGCTTTCATCGACCAGCTTGCCTTGGATGAAGTTCATCGAAGGCGAACCGATGAAGCCCGCTACGAACATGTTCACCGGGTAGTTGTACACTTCTTCCGGCGTAGCGGCTTGCTGAATGAAGCCGTCCTTCATAACGACGATCCGGCTGCCCATCGTCATCGCTTCCGTCTGGTCGTGTGTTACGTAGACGACCGTCGTCTCGAGGCGCTTGTGCAGCTTCGAAATCTCGGCGCGCATCTGTACGCGGAGCTTCGCATCCAAGTTGGAGAGCGGTTCGTCCATCAGGAACACTTGCGGTTCGCGAACGATCGCGCGGCCCAAGGCGACACGTTGGCGCTGACCGCCGGAGAGAGCCTTCGGCTTACGCTCGAGCAAGTGCTCGATGTCGAGGATCTTCGCCGCTTCGCGGACGCGCTTGTCGATGTCGGCCTTCTTGAACTTCCGGAGCTTCAAGCCGAATGCCATGTTTTGATATACGTTCATGTGCGGGTAGAGGGCGTAGGACTGGAATACCATCGCGATATCGCGATCTTTCGGAGCGACGTCGTTCACGACGCGGTCGCCGATGTACAGCGTGCCTTCCGAGATCTCTTCCAAGCCTGCGATCATACGAAGCGTCGTAGATTTGCCGCAGCCGGACGGACCGACGAGAACCAAGAATTCTTTATCTGCGATGTCCAAGTGGAAATCGGTAACGGATGCTGTTTCGGAACCCGGGTATTTTTTATAAACGTGCTCTAAGCGTACTCCTGCCATGATCAGTAGTCCCCCTAACACATATTGTTGTAACCTGATAAATTCATTCTACCTCAGGAGGGGGAGGACGACTATGCACAAGGTTTACAAAAAATCTATTTCCTTTTCGTTACTTTATACAAGAGAAGCGCCAATCGCACGAGTACCGCATGCTCGAAGTCCCGGACGTCCATCCCCGTCTCTTGTTTGAACTTGTCGAGCCGGTACAGCAACGTATTCCGATGAATGTACAAGCGCTTCGCGGTATCGCTGACGTTGCAGTTTTCGGTGAAGAACGCTTCCAGCGTCTGCAGCATCTCGGGATCGAACGACGGCTCCGCGCGCCGCAGCACGCCTTCCAGAAATCTGTTCTTCGCCCGCTTCGGCACCGCGTCGAGCAGCGTCTCGAGCCGCAGCTCCCATGGCAAGTGAATGTTGGAGGATAACCGGAAATTTCTTCCCAACTCGATCGTCTCGCGTAGCGTCGCGACCGTGTGCACGAGCGAGCCCGCCGGGGAAAAGGGGTACGTCGTCGCCACATGACACTCGCCGACCCACTCGCTGGCCGCCATATCCTGCAGACCCGACGCCAACGCGGACAACGCCTCTTCGATCGACTCCTCTTCGCCTTCCCGTTCCTCGGACAGCAACGACGCGTCCGCCAAAATCAACCACATCTTATTATGTAACGGGATGAGCGCGACCTCCGCCTCGAAGAACGTCTTCAGCAGCTTCTTCAGGTCGGCGTAGGAGCTTGAAGGCAGCCGCTCCGGATAATCTCCGTAGACGAGCAGCGGCACCTTCGATCCCGCAAGCATCGGCCAGCGCGCGAACGACTCCGGCAAGTCGGCGTCATGGTCGCCTTGCTCCAGCCGCTCCATAATCCAAGTCGCCAGCGCCGCGGCCAGCCGCTCGTCGTCCGTTCCGCCGCCTCCCGGCTTCGGCTCGGGCCGGGCTCCGTCTTCCAACAAGAGCTCTACAAGCTTTCGTTCCGATGACGTCAATTCGCCGTGCACGACGAGCGTCGCGCCCGCGGCCGCGAACGCCTCGCCCCGGACCGCTTCTCCGTGGTCCTTCTGCGCCGTTACTTTCTTCCCGAAGATCGTCTCTAGTTTACTCCGCAGCTGCTCCAGTTCCATCCTCGTCTCCTCAGCCTGTCCGTTTTTCCTTATTGTAGCACAGTCAACCGAGGGTTAAGAGCAAAAGGATCGAAAGGAGCGAAAATACCGCCCCGACCAAATAAAGGAAAGAGACGGTTTGCCTCTGATTCAACCCCCAGTGGAGCAGGCTGTGATGCGTGTGCAGCTTGTCCGCCCGATGAAGCCCTTTGCCCGACAGCAGCCTTCTCGAAAATACGATCGCCGTATCCATAATCGGCACGCCTACCGCGAGCAGCGGCACGAACAGCGACAGCGCCGCCGCGCTCTTGAACGCGCCGTCGACCGCGATAACGGCGAGCGCGTAGCCGAGGAAGGTCGCCCCGGCGTCGCCCATGAACATTTTCGCAGGGTAGAAATTGTACGCAAGGAAGCCGAGCGCCGCTCCGGCGACGACCGCCGCCGCCGCCGCGGACGGACCCTGCCCCTTGAGCAGCGCCACGGTCAGCAGCGTGAGCGACGAGATGACCGCGATGCCCGAAGCCAATCCGTCGACCCCATCGATGAAATTCATCATGTTGATCAAGGCGAACACCCACAGCATGGTCGCAAGTATGCTCCATCCGCCCCCGAACATCCACATGTGCTCGCCGCCGAAGCGGACGCCCGCGATCTCGATGCCGAACCAAACCGGAATCGAAGAAACGATCGTGTAGACGATAATGCGAGGCCATACCGGGAACTCCTTGCCCCTCGTCTTATATGCGTCGTCGACCAGCCCGACGGCCATTAGCGCGCCGCCTCCGTAGACGATTGACGCCGTCAGCGGCGTCCAGCCGATGAATGCGTAGAAGGCCGCGACGCAGCCTAGGAAGATCGCCACTCCGCCCATGAGCGGGATCGGCGTCCGATGAATTTTCCGCGGCGCGGGCCGATCCACGAACCCCCATCGCATCGCGGCGAGGCGAATCGGCGGGACTAAGCAGTAGACCGTTCCGAGCGCGGTTAACAACGCGATGGCGTAACGCACGTCGTTCCCCCCTTTTTCGTATTCGTAGGGTATCCCGGAATGGAACGCGCCAATAGCGGAAATAATTAGGTCCATCGAAAAAGGAGGCTGGTCCCTTGCGATTCGCCTACGGAACCGAAGAGTTGACCGTAACCTGGCCTTACGCCGATCCCGTCGTCCTCTCGTACCGAACTCCGGTCGCGGAGGGCGCCGACGCGGATGCGTTGCTGCGTCAGGCGCTCCGTTCGCCGATCGACTCCCCGTCCCTGCCGGAACTGGCGGCCGGTCGACGCGATGCGGTCATTCTCGTCAGCGACGTCACGCGCCTGAGCCCGACGGCGTCGTTCCTGGCTCAGCTGCTTGACGCGCTGAACGAGGGCGGCATTCCCGACGAACGGGTCCGCGTCGTCGTCGCGCTCGGAACGCACCGCGCCCAGACGGCGGACGAGCTGCGCGGCATCGCGGGCGAATCGGCGTTCCGCCGGGTTCTTGTCGAGAATCATTCCGCCGCTTCGGAGGACTGTCTGTTCGTCGGCACGACCTCGCTCGGCACTCCGATCGAGTTGAACCGCAAGGTAGCTGAAGCGGATCTGCGCATCGCCACCGGCAATATCGAGCCGCACCGGCTCGTCGGCCTGTCCGGCGGGTGCAAGGCGCTCTTCCCCGGCGTCGCCTCCGCCGCTTCGATCGAACGGCATCACGGGTTGTCGCACCGCTACCGCGCCGTTCCCGGATTCGCCGACAACCCGCTGCACCGCGACATCGAAGAAGCGTGCGCCATGGTGCCGATCCACTTCCTCTATAACGTGGTCGCCGATCATCGACGTCGCGCGCTGGCCGCGTTCGCCGGTCATCCTACGGAAGCGCATAGGCGGGGAGCCTCCTTCGCCCGCGACCAGTTCTTGGTCTCCAACGAACGCAAATACGACGTCGTCGTCGCCTCCGCGGGCGGATATCCGAAGGATATGCAGCTGTACCAAGCGATCAAGTCGCTCGAAAACGCCGCCGCCTTCGCGAAGCCCGGAGGCAGTATTCTGCTCATCGCCCGGTGCCAGGAGCTGTACGGGAACGGGACATTCCTGGAGTGGGCCGAGACGCGCATCGACCGCGAACGCGCCGTTCGCGAGCTGGAGGAGCGATTCGTGCTCGGCGCCCATAAGCTGCATATCCTGCATCAAGTGCTGCAGAAGCATCGAGTGTTTCTTTATTCCGACGTCCCGCGCCCGTTAGCCGAGCTGCTCGGTTTCCGGACAGTGTCCGATCTTCAGCTCTGGATCGACGAAGCGGCGCGCCGAGGAGCGTCCATGGCGGCGATGCCGTGCGCTTCGTTAACGTTCCCGGACCTTTCGGTTCGTGACAACGAGATGGGTTTTCAAGTATAATCTTCACCAGAGTGGAGGGGAAAGAGATGAATCATTTAGAATCGATCTTGGAGCACAATCGGGGTTTCGTCGAGGAGAAGAAGTACGAGAAGTACTTAACGGATAAATTCCCCGACAAGAAGATGGTCGTTCTCACCTGCATGGACACCCGCCTCATCGACCTGCTGCCGCGCGCGATGAACCTGCGCAACGGAGACGCGAAAATCATACGCAATGCAGGCGCGATCGTCACCCAGCCCTTCGGCAACATTATGCGAAGCATCCTGGTCGCATTGTATGAGCTCAATTCGTCGGAAGTATTCGTCGTCGGCCACCATGAATGCGGCATGACCGGATTGAACGCAGGCAACATTATCGAAAAGGCGAAGGCGAGCGGCGTTTCCGAAAATACGATCCAGACGCTTCGCAACGGCGGCATCGATCTGGAACGGTGGCTCACGGGCTTCGATAACGTCACGCAAGGCGTCATGAAGAGCGTGCAAATCATTAAGAATCATCCGCTGCTTCCCGCCGGCGTCCCGGTACACGGCCTCCTCATCCATCCGGAGACCGGCAAGCTCGACGTGTTGGTGAACGGCTACGAAGAATAAAGAAAAAAAGCGTTTCTTCTGAAAAGAAGAAACGCTCAGACTGTCGAGAAACCTCTCGGCAGTTTTCTTTTGTCTATTAGTTTTAACACGGCACCGCGTTAATGTGGTATAATATCGTTATTAAACCAAC